>JBEKDR010000102.1:0-15458 GCA_050014255.1 Bacteroidales bacterium
TAATTCGTAGCTACAGCAGGATGTTTCTCTCCAAGAATCTCTTTCAATATTTCTAAAGCCTTAAAATAATATTTCAAAGTCTTATCGTATTCTCCTTTATCATAATATACATTTCCGATATTAATATAACTCTTGGCCGCATCAGGATGTTTTTCTCCAAGAATTTCATTTCTAATTTGTAAAGCCTTAAAATGATATTCCAAAGACTTATCGTATTCTCCTTTCTCATCATAAACAATTCCGATATTATTATAACTCTCAGCAATATCAGAATGTTTTTCTCCAAGAGTTTCTTTTCTTATTTGCAAAGCTTTAAAATGATATTCCAATGCCTTATCGTATTCACCTTTATCATCATAAACATTTCCAATATTATTATAACTTGCAGCTATATCAGGATGTTTTTCCCCAAGAATTTCTTTTCTTATTTGTAAAGCCTTAAAATGATATACCAAAGCAAGGTCATATTTACCATTGAGCCAGCATAATCTACCTAATATAGATGAACCATTGGCGCTTTTTATACTTTTTTCGCCGAAATATTTGATATTCAAAGTTTGCGCTTTTTCTGCATAGTAAATTGCTGTATCGAATTTGGAGTCATTTTCATTCTTATTAGCTAAATCGAAATATTGATTTGCCAAAGTTGTATCGGCAGTCATGTTCTGCGAAAATGAATACATAGAAATAAACGAAAAGCAAATGAAGAATAAGGTGGCAACTATTGAATGTTTTTTCATAGTTTTTATTTTATTGGCAAGAAGGATTTGTTTCTATCAAATTTATTTGGTAAGTAAATAAGAAAAAGGCTTAAGGAATTTATTCTATTAAAGTTACAAGAGAATAATGATACAAGTCAAGTGTTTTTAACTAAAATTCACTCGCTAAGGAAAAACTCAGGTAAATGGAACATATCTTAATATCAAAGAGAGTAACTCTAAAATCTTTTATCAGGTCAGGAATGATTAATTTTTTACATATCGGATGCTACTGCCCTGTGTTTTTCCATCAATAGGCGGGACTGACATAATATACTGTATAATTTTACTTGTAAGATAATCCAGGGAATATTGAATTTTGTAGTTTTAAGGTTTCCTTTCATCCATAATTGTTTACCAATCCGCACAACATCATAAATATTACCTTCAACATCTAAGACATTAACAGGATCGGGTTCCGTTTCATGTTCCTTCTTACAACAGCCTGACAGAAGAAATGAAATAATCATTTGAACAGATAAAAAAATCAATATTTTGCTTCTCTTTTTCATACATGCTTTTTAAAGAGTGAATATCTGTTTTTAAAAGAGGTATCATTTTATCATTTTTGCTTATGAACTTAGCTATCACAAAGTTATGAAAGACAATGACGCAAGTCAAATATAAAACCATCCACCCAGAGATTGACCCAGATAAGTGGAATAAGCAATGCAATATAAAGAGAGCAATCCGAACACCAATTCCAAAGCTAATAAAAAGCCCCCGGAGCTGATTTCCGAGGGCTGGGAATAATTTTCTTTAAGCAGTTGGTTTATTCTTATCGATGTATTCTTGGATGATTTGAGCAAGATTATCTCGGTCATCTTTATTCAAGAAAATTAAATGAATTATAATATCATGCCCCTTTATAAGGATTAAAGTAATTTGAGAAGAATCTTTTTTAATTCTTGAAATATTTTTCCATTCAACGACTTTTGAGGAAAAAACAAAGTCCTCAATATTTGGAGATATTTTTAATCCATCGTTGGCGACCTGAATAAAAATCTTGTTTTTTAACATATAAAAGTATTGCACAAAAGAAATAAGTGCTGCTACGGCAATAAGGATGGCGCAAATTTTAACAAATGTCGTATGCTTAGTTATAATAAACAAAATACTAACTACTAAACAGATAACACTAATAACTAACATCCTAATACGAGTAAATTTACCCCACTCATATTCTTTTATAATGATTTTGTCCATATGTATTCCTCCATGTATTGATATAATTTATTATTAATAGTATTATTAGTTAGCCAATGTTTTTATCTGGTATCATATTTAATTTCTTATTCAAATTTACATCATGGTTAAACAAAATGCAACCTAAAAAAACCATTCACCCAGGACTTGACCCAGGTGAATGGAAGTAGTACTGTTAGTTTTCAGTCGTTCTTGAGATTTTATGTCAGTGTCATGCTTTCCAGATAGGTAAAAAATATTTGTCCGCTATGAGTTTTTTGCCGAATTTTGATAAAACTCATGAGTATTTGATTATTCATAATTAAAAATTCACCGGCATGGAACATGACAATAGCTCGGTATCAGGTAGTTATACAGATATAAGGTTTAATGCCTTTTATTTCGTATGTGTATTTATCATAGCTATCATTATGATGATAGGATTTTTACAGACATTAAAGGGAAAGGATTGGTTGTCTATATTATTTCTGATTCTTGCATTGATTGCTTTTATCCATGGAATTTATGCCTTAACAAGAAATAAATACATAAGGCTTGATAAACATAGCAAAAAAGTTATTATATATGGCTTTTGCGGGATTGCAGTGCGGAAGTATAAATATGACCGTTTATTTTTCAAAGACAAAGAGCTTTACAGGGAATATGAAGGGAAAACCAAATTCATAAACATTCTACGCTCACAATGCAGGAAGGATGATTTTGAAGCTTTTGTCGTGGATGTAAATAAGGGAGATTAAAGATATGAAAAATTACCTATTACTTTGCTGTTTCTTTGCCAGCCTCAAATAAGTTAAGAATAAGAATCCTGCTATTTTATTATTTTCTCCCTATCAAGTTGATCAATAAATAATTGATGTAAGATTATCATGTCTTCATAAGATTTTTTATCATCAAGTGTGCGACTAATAACACATAATAAATTTGTTTTTTTAAAATTTCGATCATTTGTTATAGAAATTGAGTATACATTATATTTCAGAAGATAATTTTGAATCTCCTCTGATATTAACTGTATAGCTAGATCTGACTTGTTACTATTAATTACAAAGTGATCATCAAAATCTTTTCTACCAACTTCTATTTCTGGTTTTCCAATTTTTTTCAATATTTTATCAAATATGTCTTTCCAACTAATAATAAGTTCAAAGTCTTGTAATGAATCAAATGAAACTTGAAATTTTAAAGGTCTGTTATCAGATTCTGTTATTTCAATTCTCCAGTTTTTATAAGGAATTGAAATATTAAGTATTTCCCCATCATAGCTTACAGTATGTTTTATTGTAAAATCACCGCTAAATAATTTGCTAATTTCACTAAACAATTCTCTTTTTGCACTAATATCAAGGAAACCATGTGTCCGAGTTACAAAAATCTGTTTTAGTATGTTGTCTTTGATTTTAGATGTCATGATAATATATTGTTAGTTATTATATATAATAGCGTTAACTTAATACTTTAACCAATTTTTAAGATTGACTTGCCTCGTTTTTTTTCTTTTTAGCCATCCTAAGAATATAAATGGCAAATGAAATACCCATTACACCGATACCAATTCCACCAATATTAGTAGTATCCAAACTTCCCCCTCTTAAAATTTGATCGGTAATTGCAAATCCCAAAACTGCACCTGCTATAGCTAATAAAATGAGACCACCAATTTTTGCATCCTTTGCACTAGTTTTCATAATAATAGTTTTTTAATTCCTACTCGTAAGGCTTTTCGGTTGCGCCCCGTTTGATAAGTGGTTGCTGGTCTTCACCTTTTTGTCATATCAGGTAGTTAGCCTTTTTTTGACCCATTTGTACTTTTTTTATTATTACTAATAAAATCAGCTTAATAAATGATTTAATAATCCTTAAGTATTATCAAGGGTTCTTCAATTTAACAAAAGATTTACAATATTGAGAATGATCATCACAGATTTAACATATCTCGGATAGTTAAAAGGGATTACAAATTCCGATCTATTATTTCTTACTCATCACAGAGTCTACTGACTGTGTATTTTTCCAATTCGCTTTTTTAATAATCGATTTATATCCCCAATTCAAAATTCCACCCAAAATAAACACCATTAACAGTATTAATAATATCTTAAGTACAACCTTAAATTGCTTATTCATATTTACGAATTTTTATTAAAGGTATTAAAGAGCAACAAATAATGCAAATATTTAATAATACAGGAGTTATAAATTGATCATACCTGTACTTTTAGCAAGGTTTGACTGAAATACATAAGCCTGAGCTTAGTGGAAAAGCTGGACAAATAATCCACCCTGATATTTATTGATGTGGAAGAATATGAGTTACTTAACAGAATATTAATTCATTAGTAAAAAACCTTGGAGTTGATTTCCAATGGCTGAATCAATCTTCTTTAAGTAGTTGGTTTATTCTTATCGATGTACTCTTGGATGATTTGAGCAAGATTATCTCGGTCATCTTTATTCAAGAATACTAATTTAATTTTAATATTACCCTCCCCTCTACGGATTAAAGTAATTTGAGATCGATTTTTTTTAATTTCTGAAATATCTTTCCATTCAACGACTTTTGGAGAAAACTCAAGGTTTCCAATAATTGGAGATATTTTTATTTCATCATTGGCAACCTGAATAAAAATCTTATTTCTCAACATATAAAAGTATTGCACAAGTATAATAATTACAGCTACGGCCATAATCAAGTAGCAGATTTTAACAAATGTTTTCTCCTCAGTTGTAATAAGGTAAATAGCAATTATTAAACAGATTACACTACCAACTAAAATTCTAATACGAGTAATTTTCCCCCACTCATATTCTTTTATAATGATTTTGTCCATATGTATACCTCCATTTATTGAAATAAATTATTAATAATAGTATTATTTGTAAGCCAACGGTTTTATCTGTTATCATATTTTTCTTAATCAAAGTTATTTAATAATTAAACCAAAGTCAAATTTATCTTGCAGGTCAATCAACTATTGCAAAAGCCGGAGTGCATGACCATATTCAGCCAGCCAAATTGTCTTTAACAAAACTATATTACAAGGATTTAACTCCGGCTTTTAATGGTCAATCTTTCCCAGCCAAAGGTGGTCAGGGGCACTGGTTTTACCAATAATGATTAGAAAGGAATCTAACCTGATTAATTCATAAACTTAAAATTAGTCATTAAAATTCATTTTTTTATATTATTCATTTTCAATTACTTCAAAATCACAAACGCATTAAAATTAGAAAGCGTCAGTAGGCAGGATTTTCCTGTTCCTGAAACGCCATAAACAAGCAATAGCTTACTGTCAAAGACTCTTTGATAGAGTTCTTCAATCTCCCTGTCGCGGCCAAAGAATATCTCTCGGTCGTCTTTGGTATAGCTGTCAAGGAATTTGAATGGGGATTTAAGGGCTGACATTCCTTTCTTAATTATTTCTTTAATGGCTCTTTAACCTTTGAGTAATCGAAATTAGCGATGAGTCTGTTTATGTAAAGATATCTCAAATTGTGTCAAAAGTCAATTATTATTTCCTTCTTGACATTGTAGAAAATAACGCCTACATTTACTCTAGATTAAAAGTTACGCATGGAAATGGCTTCATATTAACGCTTATTTCAGCACCATAAATATTTAATTTTTATTAATAAAAATGTACATGAAAAAGCTTTTATTTATTATTTTATGCATGCTTCCAGCGGGTATTCTGGTTGCCCAGGATCTGACAGTCGATGAAATAATATCGAAAAATCTGAAAGCGATAGGTCAGGATAAGCTGATGACTATAAAGACTATTAAAACGACGGGTAAAATGACCCAGGGTGGAATGGAATTTCTGATGACAGGTTATGAAAAAAAACCTGATTTTGAAAAAGCCGAAATGGAGGTACAAGGAGTTAAAATTATAATAACGCGTGAGGGTAAAACCGGCTGGACGATAAATCCGATGACGGGGTCTTCTGATCCTCAGGATCTGCCTGCTGAGATGATTAACAGCATGCTTAATGAATCTATAAGCGACCCCGCAATAAACTGGGACAATCCTTTCTACACCTTGAAAGAAATAGGAGCCAAAGTAGAATTAATCGGGAAGGAAGAGATGGAGGGGACACCCGTTTATAATCTTAAATTTACATTTAAGGATGGTTATGTCGTTAATTATTATTTAGATGCAGCAAAATTCCTTGTTATTAAAAGCAAGTCTACAGAAACAGCCCAGGGACAAACATATGAGAAGGAAATAAGATATAGTGATTTCAAAGATTTAGATGGAGTTTTGTACCCTGTAAAGGAGGAAATACTGAAAAACGGGCAGGTTGAATCGGTTGCAACTTCAGATAAAGTAGAATTTAATCTGTCTTTTGATGATTCATTTTTTAAAAAGCCGGTAAAAAACTAAAAATTGCCAATTGCAAACTGAAGGGCCTTGTCTATTTATTTAAAAGTTCCCTAGCTTTTTGAAAATCCGGATGTGTGATTCCCTTTTTTTCAAGGTCAGCCATATCTTCAAGGTAGATAAGTCGGTAAGACTTTGAGAAATTCGAGAAAATAAATTTTTTGGAGTACTTCATATATATTTTGCTTGCTTCATCAAACCGGTTATTTAAAACCAGAACAAGAGGCAGGGTCGTATAAGCATATTGATTGGTGCTGTCTGCCTTAACAGCAAGTTCAATGGCATCAAGTGAAGTTTTAAACCGTCGATTTTGAAGCAATGGCCACGAAATGCCTGAGAGATCATTTGATATAGTGTGCCTTGCAGCAGTGTCGGCAGGTAATAATTTCCTGGATATCTCAATTAAATATTCTGGCAACTTCAATACAATTTGTGCTGAATCTAAGTAACTGCATTTTTCAGAGTAAAAGTCATACGAATCTTTAAGTTCATCTTTAGTTGATGATGAAAGAAATAGTTTATTTGCTTCTTCAATTCTATCTGGAATATATTTCTGCGGTTTAAGTGTGAAAAGGTCCAGTCCATAAGAAATAAATAATTTCCGGTTTTTTATATCAGCGATTGAATTATATGTTTTCTTAAACATGATATTTGCTTCATTCAGATATTCGGCTTTAATATTATCCTGCAGCTTTGCTTTTGAAATGCAGAATTTAAGTCCTTCAAACAGGCTTTTTACATCCATTTCTTTTATAACTTCGTTTGTATTTATTATTCCGAACTGAAGCTTTTGACCAGCACTTAACTCTTCAGAGCCTGATTCTTTCAGAAACTGTTTCAGAGGCATTTTAACATTGATCAGCTTTGCCGTATTATCACCAGATCCAGTCAGAATTGAATTCCCATCAGGTGAAAATGCAACTGAGTATACGACGTTTTTGTAACCGCTTAGGATCTGCAAAGTATTTCCCCAGAGGTCCCAGACCCTGGCGGTTTTATCAGTTGATCCTGTAATAATTGTTTTCCCGTCAGGAGAGAATGCAACCGAAGTTATCATTCCTGTATGCCCGCTGAATATCTGGAGGGTATTGCCTTTAAGATCCCAAAGTCTTGCAGTTTTATCATTTGATCCGGTTAGGATTGCTTTTCCGTCAGGTGAAAAAACTGCAGTTTCCACCGCATCCGTATGACCGCTGAAGATTTGTAATGTATTGCCATTGAGATCCCATAGTCTTGCTGTATTATCATCTGATCCTGTTAAAATTGTTTTACCATCAGGAGAAAATGTAACTGAATATACGAAATCATTATGTCCGGTGAATATTTGCAATGTTCTGGCATCAAGATCCCATAGTCTTGCAGTTTTATCTGCCGCGCCAGTAAGAATTGTTTTACCATCAGGTGAAAAGGCAACTGAAAGAATACCTTTAGTCTGGCCAAAAAATGTTTTTAAGACGTTCCCGTCAAGATCGAAGAGCTGAGCAGAGAGATATCCTGTTAATATTGTTTTCCCATCAGGTGAGAGAGCCACAGAATTTGAAGTGGTTTTAATAGTTTTCAGGCAGTTCCCGTTAAGATCCCAGAGTTTTACAGTTTGATCTGCTGACAGCGTTATAATTGTTCTTCCATCAGCAGAGAAAGCAACCCTGTAAACAAAATTCTTATGACCAGAAAAGGTCTTATAGACATTCTGTGACAGATCCCAGAGCCTTGATATGCCATCAGTTGAAAAGGTCAGGATCTTTTTCCCATCAGGTGAAAATGCAAATGAATAAACATATCCGGCACCGGTAAATTTCTGCAGAGTATTTCCGTTGAGATCCCATAACCTAAAAGTTTTATCGGCAGATGCGGTAAGAATGTTCTTTCCGTCCGGAGAATAGGCCAGTGAAGTAATATTGTCAGTATGTCCGCTGAGCACCTGTAAAGTATTTCCGGCAAGATCCCATATTCGTGATGTCTGATCGTCTGATCCGGTCAGAATTGTTTTCCCGTCAGGAGCAAATGCAACTTTGCGGATAATACCCGTGTGTCCCTTAAATCTCTGTAAAATATTGCCTTTCAGATCCCAGAGGATAGCGGTTGAATCTAACGATCCGGTCAATACACTCTTGTCGTCAGGAGAAAAAACTACCGAATTAACAGAATTTTTATGTCCGATGAATTTCTGGAGACAATTCCCATGTTGATCCCAGAGTCTTGCAGAAAAGTCTGATGATCCTGTTAATAAAAATCCCCCGTCATGGGAGAAAGCAACTGACAATACCGAAGAAATATGTCCTCTCAGTGTTTGCAGAAGATTACCATTAATATCCCAGAGTCTGGATGTTCTATCATTTGATCCTGATAAAACCTTTTTACCATCCGGTGAAAAGGCGATATTTAAAACATTATCATAACCTCTTCTTGCAAACTGGTGTATATCAACTGTAATTTCGCGGAATAAATGGCCGATCAATAAATGCGGGTTATTCCCATTAAGATCAGTGACCTGAGCAGTACGTCCGTTTGTTGAGACAATTTTTGTCCAATCAGGAGAGATCTGACACAGGTTACCTGAACTATACCTGAAAAAAACTTTATAGAATGAGTTGTCATAATATATACTATTCAGATTATCCAGGATTGCTTTGTTGTCAGGATCAAGGGCCGAGGCAAACAAAGCGAGCCTCAGGGCTATTGTTGGGTCCTGGGTTACCATTTCTTTTGACAGAAAGTTAAAATTGTTTGCCCGTGCCTCTGTTTCTTTTTTTTCAGCAATCATTTTTTCGTATAATGCCCTTGTCTCTGATTCCTTTGAAGCATCCCTTGCTTTAATAGCTTCTTTCTCCGATACAAGGGCCTTTTTGTCGGATTCTATTGCCTTGTCTCTTGAAATTATGGCTTCTTTCTCTGATGCAGTGGCTTTTATTTTTTCTTCATTCGCAATTCCTTCCTTGTCGATGGCGTTTTTTCTTTCTTTGATCGCCCAGATGGTGAATCCTGACAGGATAATAATCAACAGAATTGCTGCTGCGCTGAAAATATTTCTTCTCCTGTGCCTGGCTTTAACCAGCTCACTTTTGCTCTTATCGATAAGCTTTTTATAATCCTCCGGAAGAAAAAGCCTTGATTCATAGGGAGCAATATATTGTAAATCTTCTTCAGAAAGCAAGACTCCACGTTTTTGCCAGTTATGGTAAGCATTCTCCATAAGTTGCCGTATCTCAAGCAACTCCTTTTCAACCAGTGTGATCTTTTCAAAGATCTTGGCAGCAAGCGCATCATGCTTAAGCTCATTGCGGCCGGTATGATCCTTATCCTGGAGAATTCTCAGGTTTACAAAAGAAATCAGCAAATCGTTAATTGTTTTTTCATCTATATCCTTGCCTGTAGTCAGTGCATATTCCCTGACTTCTTCCGCATTTGCAGGACGTTTGGTGCCCCTTGCCGAGACGAATGCTTTTAAAATAGTCATTGCCATTTCCGGATCAGGCAGATGACTGATTTGTTCATCAAGAAAGCTTCCAAGGATATCATATACATTCCCGGCCTTATCAAGATTTGATTTACGGAAAATAATATTATTATTCTCATCCTGACTCTCTTCTGATGCAAGCCTGAAAATTTTATCGAGATAAACCTGCAGATAGGTAAGCTCAATTTCACTCTCCTTGGGTGGACACAGCTTTTGGAGCATTTTCTCTGCAAATCCTTCCTCAACATCAATATTGTATATTTTGCACGGTCCTTCAATAGCACTGCGGGCATTGCCTATGTCCATTTTCTCCACACGCATCCGGTTATTAAAGAAGCCGGGAATTGATTTTTCAAATGTTGACAGCCAGCCTAAATACTCCTCGCGGAGGATGAAAATGAATTTGCATTGAAGATCCCCAGATAATAATGATTGAAGTACCTTTATGAAGCTTTCGTCCTCCTCTTTTGCGCCGAAGATAAACAGCTCTTCGAACTGATCAAAAATGAAGAAAACCGGTTTGTAATGATCAAGATACAACGACCTGACACCTTTTTTGAAGTCAGCAGGACTCACAAATTTGCTCTGCTGGGCTGTCAATGAAGCATCTTTGATGCCGGCAGCCATGCTTTCTATAATATTACCCCCACGTCGTATCACAATTGGCAGCCAGTCGGTATCCTGGAACTTGTTTGCCAGTCCGCAATGGATGAGCGACGACTTGCCTGTTCCTGACACACCATAGACAAGCATTATATTGCTTTCAAATACACTATGATAGAGCTCTTCTATTTCCCTGTCGCGGCCGAAAAAAATCTCGCGGTCGTCTTCGGTATAACTATCAAGGAATTTGAAAGGGGATTTCATTGATAACGAATATTATTTTATAGCCATATTGGAAAATCCATTTAAATGAAACGAGTACAAGGAAATATTTCTAACCTGAAAGCGGAACTCCGGAGACTGTTTCCATCATATCCTTAAACTGACCAAGCAATATCTGATAGTTATGCAGACTTCTCAAGTCACATTTTTCGGTAACTTCTGTTCCGATGTACATCAAATGTTCGTTGCGAAATTTAGTGTACATGAAAACATCTTTTTTTATTTCAAACTTCTCTTTATTATCAATTATTTCAGAATTAGTGTCAATTATAAGAGGTGAAAGATTAAGATATTCATCCATAGTTTTAAGTGACTTCATCAGCAGGACAGACTGACTTTCAGCAAATTTCTCTTCCTCTAATTCCTTAGCTGTAAAATCGGAGTCTGAGCTATTCAGGATATCAACTATATGATTGAATTTTGCTTTTTGGTTTTTTGGATGATTGACCTTTATTTCCCTCACTGAGACAAGCCTGTATTTACATAAAAAAGCAATGCGTTGCAGGATGAGAGTAAGTTTTTCTTCATATTCTACGCAACGTCTTTGTATCTCTTCCTGTGTTAGATTTATCTGGTAATGACCGACTTCATTTCTTTCCGGTACCCAGAAATCCAGGTCCGTAAAGAATTTATTATCAAAATTCTCACCCATTTCAGGAAGGAACCAGGGTACTGATTTTTCTTTCATCAGACTGCCGATCGCCCTTATTAGCCATGTATAATTTCCCATGCTCAATACCAACATCCTTCCCTGAAAATCTTTTGCAAGGTTTTTTGATATTTCAAGGTTCCCCTCTTTTTTCTCTTTCCATATCTGGCAGATCATAACAAAACTTATGAACTGCATAGTCCTCTCTATGGTCTTGAATATTTGGTCGAGACGCATCCTGTCGGGTTCCCGCATCGAAGCAGAAAACAACCTTCTAAGCTCAATGCCAATAGGCCAGGGGAAATTTTTAATTACTATGTCACCTAGAAGGCGGGGATCTAAAGTTTCTTCTTCTTCATCATCAGCAAACAGGATTTTTTGCAATGAAGGTTTGCATTTTAACATTTCCTGAAATACATTCTGAATAAGTAGTTCATTTGTTGTGGCCACTGTATTTAGGATTAGATAATTATTCTTTTTGAAATAACAATTTGTAATTCATTTTTATTTAGCTAGACGAAATTTAGGATAAATAAACCTGAATTGCAATAATTTCTCTAGAGACAGGTGATTGTCTGCAGTAAAATATGCAGGTATTGGAATAATAATTATTAGCATGATATTCTTGATGCCGCGGATCAAAGATAAAGACATCAAATAACAGTAATAGTTTATATTGACAGAGTTAAGATCGTTATTTCTTCTGCTCTAATAAATCTTTATGCTTAGCGTCTTTCCACAAGTTATGTTTAACTTTTACATAACCCCAATTTAAAATCCAAGCAATTATAAATACTATAAGCAATGATAATATAATATTAATTGCAATTCTGATTTTATTATTCATGACAACTAATTTTCATTGCTCAGTATTTTTCAATAACTTCTGCTTTAATCTATTTTTAGATAGGTTTTCCTCGTTTCTTTTCTTATTAGCCACCTTAAAGAAGAAAATGGCAAATAGAATACATATTACACCATTAATGATTGGAAGAAGATAAAATCCCTTCCAAATTTGTCTGGCAGCTTCATATCCAAAACTAAAGCCTGCAATGAATACAAAAACTATACCTACAATAATTGCACTATTAATTGCTTTTTTTGTACTTAATTTTTTCATATTAATTTTATTTAATCCCTACTCGTCAGGTTTTCGGTTACGCCCCAATTGATAAGTGGCTGATGGTCTCCACTTTGTCTATAATCTAATTAAGTCGATCCTGAATTGTAGTCAAAAAGTGTCATTTTTATTCAAGTAAATAATCTCCATTTTTGTCTTTTTTTAGTCCATAAAGTCCATAATTAGGAAACATTTTTTTGCTTAAATAAAATGCTAAACCTCCAATAGCAAGATTAATTGAAGTACTATAAATGTCCCAAACATTCATAGGGTCCCACGTTCCTGATTTGAAAATTATGTCGCTTAGAAAAATGAATAATCCAAGGCTCACGAGATAAGCCAAGAAGCCATAAATATAACCCTTATATTTTAACACTTGAAAAGTACCATATATGTAAATCAACAGCATAATAAATCCTACTGAAATAGCTTGAATTGGTTTCTTAACATATAATAAAATCTCTCCAGGCACTTCTAGAATAAATGACAGGACAAGTAAACATAAAAGGATATAATTTAGCTGCTTATATTTTTCTTTTGTCTTGCTATCTGGTGTCATAGCAATTAATTTTGCAATTGATGATTTGTGACCATACATGTTTGAAAGTTCTTCCAGAATTTCTTTTCTTTGTTTTCCTTCATCGAGTCTGGTTTGAATAATCTTCAAGGCTTCTTTTTTATTAAAACGTTTCATATTCATTTGATTAGATTTTAATAAATGGATTAAATAAACAAATGTAAGTCATATTCATAATGCAAGTTGCGATAAGTAAAAGATTGAGGCATTTTTTTTATTTCAAATAAATATACATCCACCCAAGATTAACTCAGATGGATGGAATTAGCACTGTTAATTTTCAGTGGTTCCTGAGATATTGATAAAGTTGCCATGTGAGTTGCAAATTCCAGAACCATGCACTCTGCCTTACAACATAAAGGGATCAACCCGAACGGCTACTTGACAAGTAAATAAAAAGCCTCCGGAGCTGATTTCCGAGGGCTGGCAATTATTGCTTTTTATGTTTGCTTAAAACATTATTCTTAATAGTTAAATAGATAAATTGTTAAAAAGCCCGAATAGCACGCACATAGAGTGGGTTGGGCTTATTGGTGTAGTCCGTGGAGTCATAGTGGAAGGACCAATAGAATGCGTAGTAGTCACTGTACTCCGTAGAACTCCAATAGAGGCCATTAGTAAAACCTCCAATCACTTCTTTGTTTAAATATAGCTTGTGTAACTCATCTTCGCTTGGTAAATACCAGTCGCTGTAACCACCCAATACTAAATCATAACACAATTTTGCTGCATAGCTTCCTGCACCCTGAGCTGCAACAATAGTGTTTGTGTTTGCATTTCCTGTACCTAATGCCGTTGCTGTTGCGCCTGTTATTGTATAACTTCCATTATACCATTGTATGCCTGTGCTTTGGTCACTTGGTGCGGCTATCAAGCCATGCTGCTGTCCAGAGTCAAAACCCGGATCTCCATTCTGCAAAATATAAGCTACTATTCCACCCTGGTAACTATCGCCTATTACAAGTGAAGATGTTGTAAAAGTCATATCACTACCCAAAATTGTCCCTCCGCAATTAACAGTATTTACCCTGTAATGGTATAATGTGCCTGCAGACAGGCTAGTGACTCCAACATTGACTGAGATATTGCTGCTCCCCGTTACAGGGCTCTGTGACGCTGTTGCTGAACTACCATAGCTTGTAGTTGTTCCATAATCAAATGTCACAGTAGTTGAAAAATTATTAGCATTTACCATTCCATTTAGAGTTGCTGTTGTTGTGGTAATCGAAGTTGCAGCATTTGTTATTGCTGAAGGCGCTGAACATAGAGTAGTGAAACTTAGTTCGTTTCCATAAGCTGTTCCAACACTATTTGTGGCATATGCCTGCACATAATATGTCTTATTGGCTGTTAATCCAGTCAGACTGCTTGTAAAACTGCCAGAACCTGATCCATCTGATGTTTTGCTATTAGCTATTGTCGGACCTGCTGAGGTATTCCAGCAGACACCATGTGCTGTGACACCTGCTCCTCCATCACTTGTAATATTACCGCCACTGCTGGCAGTAGCTTGTGCAATAGATGTAATTGCTGTTGTGGTAAGGGTTGGAATCAAAATTGCAGTTGTCGTAAAACTTATTTCATCTCCATAGGCCGTGCCTGCGCTATTAGTGGCATAAGCACGAACATAATATGTTGTCCCAGGAGTGAGGCTGGTAAGAGAACTTGTAAATATGCCAATTCCAGTACCATCAGTAGTTTTAGTACTTAACGCTGTTGTTGGTCCTGACATTGTGCTCCAACACACTCCACGAGCTGTTATAGGTGATCCCCCATCACTAGTTATATTTCCACCGCTAGATGCAGTTGTTTGAGTAAGAGAAGAAATTGTTGTAGTCGAAAGGGCAGGCATTATAGGGCTTGTTGTAAAACTGACCTGATTCCCATATTGAGTACCCGCGCTATTAGTTGCATATGCACGTACATAATAAAGTGTATTCCCAATTAATCCTGTGAGTGTGCTGGTATAAGAACCTGATCCTGTTCCATCAGAAGTTTTGGAGTTGTCTATGATCGGGTTGCTTGTAGTACTCCAACATACTCCTCTTTGGGTTACAGATCCACCATTCTCGTCAGTAATATTACCCCCTGAAACTGCTGTTGTTTGAGTAACAGATGTAATTGCTGCTGTTGTCAAGACGGGAACTGCAATTTGGCTTGTAATAAAGGCGTCCTCATTTCCATAACTGGTCCCTTCACTGTTTGTCGCATAAGCTCGAACAAAGTAATTAGTATTTGCAGATAAACCAGTTATACTACTGGTAAAAGCATCATTACCTTTGCCATCACTTGTTATACTCATGGCAGTTGTTGGATTCTGAGTAGTTCCCCAGCAAACACCACGGGCTGTAACATCCTCACCTCCAGTTTTTGTCACATTTCCTCCTGAAATTGCACTTGTCTGTGTAATATCAGTTACATTCGCCG
>JBEKDR010000103.1:0-15198 GCA_050014255.1 Bacteroidales bacterium
TGTCTTCTACGCCATTTTTATAAGTATCGACTTGAGAGTGTCTGTAACATCCTCCTCTTCATCGACACACCTTTCCAGCATCTCCAGAATTTTATTATTCTTAATTAATTCTTTTGGATCTTCTTCTTTTTCAAATAGTTCAGAGATACCAGTAAAATATATTTCATCGGCTTTATGCTCAATGGCTGTTACAATACTGCATGCCCTGGTTATTTTTTCTTTATTGGAGACCGGATCCTTCAGGCAATGAATAGCCGTTTCAACTTCTTTTGCACCTTCATAGACAAGTTCCGCCATCTCTTTGTAAATAGACATCATCTGCTTTGGCCGGTAGAGGCAAATCCGGCGGGCGATTCCATTTATTGAATCAAGCACATCATCAATATTTGCTGTAAGTTCATGAATGTCCTCCCTGTCAAAAGGAGTAATAAATGATTTGTTAAGTTGTTCATAAGTTTTAATGGTTATCTCATCTCCGATATGTTCAATGTCCCTGATCTCTTTGTAAAGTCTTTCATGTTCTCCGACATCAGCGCCGGATAATAATTCTTTAAGAAGTTCTGATGCTTTAACAAGGTTCTGGGCATCACTCTCAAACAGAGGAAAGAAGGAGTGATCTTTCGGGACAAAAAATTTGAGAAATTTATCAATATCCATATTATATTTTTTTAATAATTTTTAATCAAATGTCATCAAAAAGTTCTATAAGATCCAACTGAAAAAGTGATACATAGTTCCTCCAATGACCGCACTTATTGGTATTGTGAGTATCCATGCCCAAAATATTTTTTTTGTAACACCCCATTTTACAGCCGAAGCTCCTTTTCTGGCACCGACTCCGATTATTGCTCCGGTAATTACATGTGTTGTACTTACCGGAATACCGAAATGTGTGGCTCCGAACAAAGTCAGCGCACCTGCAGTTTCAGCGCAAAAACCCTCGAATGGTTTAAGTTTGGTAATCTTTTGACCCATTGTTTTTACAATTCTCCAACCACCGAAAAGCGTTCCCAGGGCAATTGCTGTCTGACACGATAATTTAATCCATAAAGCAATCGGATCATCTTTTGTAGTCAACCCTGAAACAATTAAAGCCAGCCATATAATTCCCATTGATTTCTGAGCGTCATTACCACCATGTCCCAGACTAAAGGCAGATGAAGATACAATTTGAAACCTGCGAAATAACTTATCGACATTCGATGGCGTTAAATTTCTGAAAATGTAAACAACAATGGTGGAGATCGCAAATGACATTACCATGCCAAGAACGGGTGCAATAAAAATGAACAAAACAATTTTTATAACACCGGAAAAAACAACGGAACTAATCCCGGAATGTGCCACAGCAGCACCAATTAATCCGCCGACCAGCGTATGAGAAGAACTGGAAGGGAGTCCCCACCACCAGGTAAGTAGATTCCATACTATCGCTGCAACTAGAGCAGATGCAATAACTGTCAGATTCATCACATCGGGATTTACAACGCCACTCCCTATAGTATGCGCAACTTTTAACGGGAAGACTGTAAATGCAATAAAATTAAAGAATGCAGCCATTATGACTGCAGCAAGAGGAGAAAGAACTTTTGTTGAGACGACTGTTGCAATAGAATTTGCTGAATCGTGAAATCCATTAAGAAAATCGAACACCAGAACCAATGCCACAACTATATATAGAAAAGTCATTACATTTAAATTAACAATTAAATTTTAAATCTATTAAATCTATTAAATCTATTGGACTGTTATGATTTGATAAGTTGCTCATTATTTTTTGAGTACATTTCCAATGATCTTCAGATTCAGGTGCCACAAAGTAGTAATATTGGAACAAAAATCAAAACGATACGAACATTAAATTATTGACAATGTTATACAATAATTATTAGACAGATATACTCAGTAAACTATTTTACACATCAATCTCAAATAGTCATTGTATTTATGATCAAATTGTATTAATTTTATTGATTAATTTTTTAAAATTTAAAACATATTGAAAATGAACGACATACATAGCCTTGAACCCAAAAGAGTATGGAATTACTTCCATGAAATAACACAGATACCCCGTCCTTCTAAGTTTGAACAAAAGATGATTGAGCACATGAAGGAGTTTGGTAAAAAAAATAACCTGGAAACCATTGTAGATAAAGTCGGAAATGTGATTATCCGAAAACCTGCAACAAAGGGTATGGAAACCAGGAAGGGTGTTATTTTACAGACACACCTCGATATGGTCCCTCAGAAGAACAGCGATAAGAAACATGATTTTAAAAAAGATCCGATCGAAACAATTATTGACGGTGACTGGGTAAAAGCAAATGGAACTACCCTGGGAGCAGATAATGGCATCGGAGTGGCATCGGTATTGGCTGTTCTTGCGTCAAAGGATATAGCACATGGGCCGCTTGAGGCTCTTTTTACAATAGATGAAGAGACCGGTATGACAGGTGTATTCGGCCTTAAAAAAGGGCTTCTCAAGGGTGATATCCTTATGAACCTTGACTCTGAGGATGAAGGTGAACTTTATGTCGGCTGTGCCGGAGGCGTTGACGTGAATGTAACGAAGGACTATTCCGAGGAAAAATCCCCTAAAGGTATGATCGCATATAAGGTAATTGCAAAAGGACTAAAGGGAGGCCACTCGGGTGTAGATATAGCTCTTGGAAGAGCAAATTCAAATAAAATAATGTTCAGGTTCCTTATGCAGGCAGAATCGGATTTTGGCATCAGGCTTGCCGAGGCTGCAGGTGGCGACCTGAGGAATGCTATCCCGAGAGAATCATATTCCATACTTTTGGTCCCTGATATTAAATCGAAAGAATTTGAAAAATTTGTCAAGGGTTATGAGAAAATGTACCAGGCTGAGTTTTCCGATACTGAACCGGATCTTAAATTTTCGGCGGAGAAGATTGCTGTCCCTTCAAAAGTTATGAAAAAAGACGATCAATACAAGATAATAAG
Organism: Bacteroidales bacterium; assembly: GCA_050014255.1. GTDB lineage: Bacteria > Bacteroidota > Bacteroidia > Bacteroidales > VadinHA17 > LD21. The sequence continues at coordinate 2,971 of JBEKDR010000103.1, forward strand.
GGCGCTTTTTGCCTGCCCGCATGGTGTTCAGCGGATGAGCCAGGCAATGAAAGGATTGGTAGAAACATCTAATAACCTTGCAATCGTAAAATGCATCGGCGGCAAATTTGAAACTTATAATCTTACACGAAGCTCGGTTGACACTGCTAAAGAAGCAACTGCATGGAAAATTGCGGCAGTATTTCAACTGATTGGCGCAGAAGTTAATTTAACAGGTACTTACCCCGGGTGGAAACCTAATATGCAATCGCCGATCCTTAAAACTATGAGCGGCATTTACAAGGATATGTTTGGAAAGGTTCCGGAAATAAAAGCAATCCACGCCGGTCTTGAATGCGGTCTTATTGCAGGTGTTTATCCAAATCTCGATATGATCTCATTCGGCCCTACAATCAGGTACCCACATTCTCCTGATGAGAAAGTCAATATTGCTTCAGTAGGAAAATTCTGGGATTTTCTGGTAGGAACGTTAAAACATATTCCGGTTAAAAGCTAGACTTTTTAACCGCAAAGTACATAGAGGAGATGCGCAACTTTAAAAGCTCATTTATTGCGGATATGAAAATCATATCTCATGATGTGATGCTTTTAGCTATCGGACTTACTCCTTTATTACTCATTCTCCTCCTGAAATTTGTTTTTCCTTTAATTTCCCATATTGTATTTTTGAAATCTGGTTTTATTCTCGACAAATACTATTCTCTTGCAGCACTTACTATTGTTTCATTAATTCCTGTGTTCCTCGGGATGCTATATGCATTTGTGCTTCTCGATGAAAATGATTTGAAAATCATTGAGGAATCAGATGTAAAACCTTTTCGCGGGAAAAACTCTCTGTATATGAGAATTTTAGTGACAATATCTCTAAGTCTTATTTTGATATATTTAAGTATTTTTCTTGTCAATCCGGTTCCTGGCGAAGGATGGTTGAGAACCCTTTTTGTAGTAATTCTTCTTTCTCTTCAAGCCCCTTTTGTGTTCCTGTTTATCGTCAGTCTTGCTGAAAATAAAATTGAAGGATTCGCATTATCAAAGATTTATGGATTTTTTTTAATTACAGTTCCACTGGGCCTTGTGCTTCATCATCCATGGAATTATCTGGCATTTTTTTCTCCCCTGTACTGGATCAGCTGGGCCTGGTTAATTCCTGTTCCGGTTGAGAGTTTCATATATGGGGCAATAGCTTCTGTTATCACTAGTGGCGGGATTATATTTTTTTTCCGGCATTTTCTAAGAAAACAAGCAAGCTGAAATTCCTCTGTTATCTTGTATATCTCGACATCTGAGTGCAAGACTTCAAGACAGTTCCTATAGTTTAATTTCTACAAGGATATCATCCTTCATCACATTGGTATTGGGTTTTGCCAGTAATTTTACTATTGTACCGTTCACCGGAGATATAATTTCATTCTGCATCTTCATTGCCTCGAGAATCACAATGGGCTCTCCTCTCAGAACAGTTGATCCCTCTCTGACCAGTACATCAATTATTTTACCCGGCATGGGAGCCTTTATGATTTCCTGTTCAATTTTGCCACGCGTCGATTTCAAGACCTTCATTCTTTGAAGGGAAAATGGTGTCTCAACAGTAAATGTATAACTTATATCGTTAAAAAGTATTTCATATTTATTCTGACTTGAACGTACTATCTCCACAGGGTACTTTCTATTCTTCCAGAGTATATAAGTGCCGTATTTTTCATCGGCCTTAAGTTTAACTTCATAATCCCTTTTGCCGATCCTTATTGAGTGCTTCAGAGGGATGGAAAAGCTGTATTTCCTGTTCTCGGAAGAAAGTGCGTACAGCTTTTTTATCTGGAGTTTATCGTTTGCCATGATTGACAGCTTAAATTAAAATTGATTTATTCTCTTGTTTAATAACCACGGGCTCATTACTTTCCCATTTTCAAAATCGATGTTAATACTGTCGTCATTCAGATTTTCTTCAATAAATAGTTTTGTGGCGAGCCACGCTGCAAGCATCTCTTCATACTCACTGTTAAAGTAGTATTGTTCCAGATCTTTTTCAATAAATGAAGTTGTAAAGCTCCCATCCTGAAACTTTTGATTGCGAACCAGCATACGGAAAAACGGGAGTGTCGTTTTAGTGCCTTTTATCCATACTTTATCGAGAGCCATCTTACAATTTTTAATTGCATCCTTTCTGTCTTTCCCTTTTACAATAAGCTTGGCAATCATTGAATCATAGCTGGCAACAATTGATGACCCGGCCTGTACGCCTGTATCTACTCTGACACAGGGAAAAGATGGCATATAGAGACTTTCAATTTTCCCCGGGTCAGGGGCAAATCCAGCCTGAACATCCTCCGCATTTATCCTGCATTCAATCGCCCATCCTTTTAATTTAATATCACTTTGTTTATATCTGAGCTCCTCCCCATTAGCTATTCTGATCTGTTGCTCTATCAGATCTAAGCCGGTTATTATTTCAGTTACAGGGTGTTCCACCTGAATCCTGGTATTCATTTCCATGAAATAGAAATTTTTATCCGAGTCAAGCAGGAATTCAACTGTTCCGGCAGAATGATAATCGACTGCTTTAGCAATCTGCACAGCCATATCTCCCATTTTTTTCCTGAGTTTTTCATCAAGAGCAAATGATGGGGCCTCTTCCAGAAGTTTTTGATGTTTTCTTTGAATGGAACATTCCCTTTCTCCAAGATGAATCACATTCCCTTTTGTGTCTCCCAGTATTTGAAATTCAATGTGTTTAGGATTCTCAATATATTTCTCGATAAATACAGCTGGATCATTGAACGCTTTATCAGCCTCCTTGCTTGCAATAATAAACATTTTCTCCATCTCGTCGGACTTCCGGACAATCCTCATGCCCCTTCCTCCACCTCCCGATGCAGCTTTTATAATTACCGGATAGCCAATCTTTTCAGCGATTGCAACGGCTTCTTCCTCATCGGCAATATTCCCTTCACTTCCCATTGCCATCGGAATTCCGCTGGCCATAGCTATTTTCCTGGCAATAGTCTTATTGCCCATCTTATAAATTGTATCAGGAGAAGGACCAATAAAGATCAGATTATTATCGATGCATTTCTGGGCAAAATATGCATTTTCTGCAAGGAAACCATAACCCGGATGAATGGCATTGGCATTTGTCTTAAGTGCTATGTCTATTAATTTTTCAATATTAAGAAATACAGGTATTTCTGAAATATCTTCAGTATTGTCAAATATCACATCAGCTGTTGCCAGATACATTGCGTTAGGTTCAACAGCCGTCTTAACAGTGACAGTTTCAATTTTCATAAGATGCGCTGTCTTCATTATCCTGACTGCTATCTCACCCCGGTTAGCAATTAGTATCCTTTTAATTTTCATCATATATGTCTTAATCTCAGAGTTCTTAATAATGTTGCTGGTTGCTTGTTGCTAGTTGCTTGTTTGTTAAGTGTTAATCGTAACCAGTAACCAGCAACCAGTAACCAGTAACCAGCAACCACTTTACAATGGCATATTTCCATGTTTTCTTGCCGGCACCTTGACCCATTTATTATTAAGCGCATTAAAAGCAGAGATTACTTTTTTCCGGGTCATGGCAGGATCAATAACCTCATCAATATACCCGCTCTCATCAGCAATAAATGGATTAGCGATCTTATCCCGGTATTTTTTAACCAGTTCCTTTTTAAGCTCAACCGGATTTTTCGATTCAGCAAGTTCTTTCCGGTAGAGGATTGCTACCGCTCCATCAGGTCCCATCACAGCAATTTCTGCCGAGGGCCACGCAAAACTGAAGTCACCGCCAAGAAATTTACTATTCATAACGATGAATGCACCACCATAAGCTTTTCTTAGAATGATAGTTATCTTTGGTACAGTTGCTTCGCTGTAAGCAAATAGCAATTTTGCACCATGACGTATAATACCGGCATGTTCCTGATCGACACCGGGAAGGAAGCCCGGTACATCTTCAAATGTAAGAATCGGAATATTGAACGCATCGCAAAACCTTATAAATCTGGCACCCTTAGTTGAAGAATCAATATCAAGAACACCGGCAAGAACTTTAGGTTGATTTGCCACTATACCAATGGTTTTGCCTCTTAATCTTCCAAATCCTGTCACCAGACTTGCTCCGAAAAGCTCTGATGTTTCAAAAAAACTGTTTCTGTCAACTGTCTGGTTTATAACATCTTTAACGTCGTATGCTTTGTTTGGATCATCAGGTACTATATCTCTCAGTTTTTCGTTGATATCGTTTATCGAGCCGTCATCGGCAACCACCGGAGGATTTTCGACATTATTGGAAGGAAGATAGGACAGAAATTTTTTCAGGGCAAGTATTGTATTTTCCTCATCGTCATAAATCATATGTGCAACACCGCTTTTGCGAGCATGAACCTCAGCGCCGCCCAGCCCGTCAGATGTAACATCTTCATTCAGCACCTCTTTCACAACATTCGGCCCGGTCACAAACATGTAGCTTGTATGGTTCACCATAAAGACAAAGTCAGTTAGAGCGGGAGAGTAAACAGCGCCTCCTGCTGCAGGTCCCATTATCACAGATATCTGAGGTATAATTCCTGAAGAACTTATGATATTATGAAAAATTGAAGCATAACCGCTGAGACTGGCAACACCCTCCTGTATTCTCGCTCCACCGGAATCCATAAGGCCAATAATAGGTGCCCCCATTTTAAGAGCCATCTCCTGTATCTTGGTGATCTTCTTCGAATGAACCAGCCCGAGAGATCCTCCCATTATTGTAAAGTCCTGCGCATACGCAAAAACCAATCTTCCGTTTATTTTACCATGGCCAGCTATGACACCATCTCCATATGTTCTGTCAACCTTACCGAACTCAACCGGCTGACTTGCCGGAGTAACAAAAGCATCAATTTCTTCAAAAGTACCTGTGTCGAAAAGCAGGCTGATCCGTTCATGAGCAGTAAGCTTTCCTTTTGAGTGTTGCTTCTCAGCATTTTTAGCACTATACTGCTTTTTTAATGCCTCCTCCCGATCTAAAAAGGCTTTGTAGCTTTTTCCTGATAAATCCATACCCGGTTTATTTTAATGGTGTCAAAAGTAGTTAATATCGGGGTAATTACAAAAAGAACCTTCGACCGAAAGAAAGCCAGCTTTTGTAAAACAATGATAAACAAAGAAATAGGAACCAAAATATTTCGACTGTGCCTGTACTGGTACTTCAGTCTCAACCTCAGCCTCAACCTCAACCTGCGCCTTGCGACTTTTTGCCCTGAGCCCTGAGCCCTGAGCCTCATTTAGGCTTAAAAAGCCCTTCAGCCTTCGACCCCAGCATCCCTGCTTTCAGCATAATGTCGCTTGCCCGTTTAAGATTATTGATCATCTTCTCATTAACGACAGGGTAATGATGCCTCTTTTCAAGTTTATCACCGATATATTCAAGATCTTCGTCTGTTGTTGTCCAGTGGCGTGAATTATAAATTGTAAGGTCAAGCGGTACTGAATAGGATCGTAATGACTTATCACCGTTTAAATTGAAATAGAAATCAAAATAAGACATGACAAGTTCACGTAATGAGCGATAAACAGGTTCCCTGTATCTCAGTGAAGTGAAGTTTGATTTTGCAACTGCCCCCCAATGGCCATCCTCTTTGAAAACCGTTATTACATGATCATCATCATTAAAGGATTTCAGGTCAATAATCAGTGGTTTTAATCCATTAAATTGAAAGACGGCGGCGGCGAATAAAGCCCCCTCAAAGCAATGAGCCGATCTCTTTTTTATTACCCATCGGGGGGACCTGCATTCATATACCGGATTATAATCAATCGAATCGAGGAATCCCTGGATTTTGTCAGGATCGCTCATTGTTTTTAAAAACTTAATCTCGTCTTTTGTCCAATCCATAATTGAACTTAATATTAAGCGTTGCTTGTTGCTTGTTGCTTTTTGCTTGTTGCTTGTTGTTGATCAGGTTATTAGGAATAGAGGAACCAGTATCCAGCAACCAGCACCCAGCAACTCAGATTAAATTCCTGATAATCCTCTTCATATCCTCATACTGCTCTTCCATGCTCATAACCAGCTTTAGCTGTCCCCTGGTTCTCTGCAGGTTATGAAGTTCATGATGTATTTTGAAATAATTATCACCATCAATAAAATCAGTAAGAAAACGGACGGCAATTGTGTACGTAATTAATCTTGGCGCAAATGCTAGGAATTCTTTTTCCACATCATTCAGTGTTTTGACAGTCTCTGAAAGATAACCTTCAGCATATGCTTTAAAGAGATTTATATCCATTCTTATTTTTGAAAGATCATCCTCATCTTCTGACGCTGTATTTGCCGCAGTTCTGATAGCGTCTCCAAAATCATAATGGATATATCCGGGCATTACTGTATCAAGATCGATGACACACAATGCTTTATCATTTTCATCAAGCAATATGTTATTGAACTTTGTATCGTTGTGAGTGATCCTCAAAGGTATTTTTCCCTCTCTGCCCAGCCTTAGTATGATTTTCATCTCCTCAGCCCTGGTAAGGATTTGATTTATTTCCTTAACCACACTTTTGACACGTCCTGCAGGGTTCTCTTTTATCTTATTATTGAAGGCCTGAAGTCTTTTTTCAATATTATGAAACCAGGGAATAGTTTCAAAAAGAGGACCTCCCGGCATATCCGACAACATTGCCTGAAAACGACCGATGGCTTTTCCTCCTTCAAATGCTTTGTCCGGGTTGTCAACAACATTATAGGAGTGATGGTTTGAAATGAAAATATACATCCTCCAGAAGTTGCCTTCATTATCGCTGATCCAGGTTTTATTATCCCTGGAAGGGATAAGTCTCAGGCACTCCCTTTTAATATTTGAACCCGGAATACTCTCTAATTTGTTTCTGAGATGAACTGTAACCCTTTCAATGTTGTGCTGAAGCTCAGGAATGTTTTTAAATATCTTATTATTAAGCCTCTGAAGTATATAATCGTCTTTTTCCTTTTCAACTGTTTCTATCCGGAATGTATCATGAATATGCCCGCTGCCATAAGGTTCCCCGTTTAAGAATGTTCCATCAGCTTTGAAGTATTCAAATATTTCCTTCAGGTTATAACCCATTCTATTTTCCCGCTTTGTGTCCGATAAAAGCGTAATACATTATAATAAGGTATGCAGGAACACATATCCAGTAAGCTGACTGCGTTGAAAAGATAACGGCAAGCTTGCCATATAATAAAGGTATTAATGCACCACCTGCTATGGCCATTATGAGCATTGCTGATGCGGTTTTTGTAAATCTTCCCAGTCCGCTGAGGGCAAGAGGCCACATGGCCGGCCAGACGAGAGCATTTGCAAGTCCCAGGAGTGCTACAAATAGCACAGTTACAGGTAAAACAAGCACAATAGGTTTAAATGTCATAATATCAATAAATGACATTTTAAAAGCCAGATGTGACGGGACAAGTATTGCACACAATGAAAAAATCACACCCAGGATTGTACATATTTTCAAAGCGGTAACCTGTCTGAGATACTTTGGAATAAAAATAATTCCCATGAGGTATCCGATTATCATACTTAACAAAGTAAGTGAAGTGAAATATTTGGCAGAGTCCATTGGTATGCCCAATGACTGGCCATACCTGATAGGAGTGTCACCTGCAATGACTTCCACCCCGACATAGAAGAACAAAGCAACTACTCCCAGAAGCAAATGCGGAAATTGCCAGATGCTTGTCTTTTTTGCATTGGATTCAACGCTGGTAACATCTTCTGCATCCGTGTCCACTTCAGGAAGATGAGCAAACCGAAGTAAAAGGCCAAGAAGCACAAGAATAACTGCCATGACGATATATGGCATTATGACCCTGCTGGCAAGTTCATTGAGCAAAACGGAGCGGGAAGCGGCATCAGCTGCATGGGCAAGTTTTTCTGAGAGTAGTTTTGAATCTTTCAGGATGATGCTTGCCAGGATCACCGGAGCAATAGCGCCGGCAAACTTATTTGCAATCCCCATGATGCTTATACGCTTTGCAGCACTTTCCGGTGGTCCTATAATTGTGATATAAGGGTTGGAGGCAGTTTGAAGAAGCGCTAATCCTGTTCCTTCAACAAATAGCCCCAATAAAAAAAGGCCGAAGGTCCTGGTCATTGCTGCCGGAACAAATATCAAAGCTCCGGCTGCCATAATCCATAATCCCAGAGACATTCCGTTCTTAAATCCAGTCTTTTTAAGAACTGCTGAAGAGGGCAATGCCATAACGAAATATGAGACATAGAAGGCAAAAGTTACAAAATATGCTTCAAAATCATTTAGCTCACATGCTGTCCGCAGGAATGGTATAAGTATTCCGTTAAGCCATGTGACGAATCCGAAAATGAAAAAAAACAATCCGATTATAGATATTGAAAAGATATAATCTTTCCTGCTGATCGCGTTTGATGAAGTGCTTGTAGTCATGACTTGTGTTATTATTATTTCCTGATTATTAATTATAAATTCCTGATTCCTGATTTCTGATTTCTGATTTCTGATTTCTAATTCCTGATTTCTAATTCGTAATTCCTGATGCGGAGTTTTCAAAACTAATCTTTTTATCTGATGGAAACAAGAAAAAATAAATTTGTTTTTTTAGTTCGAAAGCTATAGAACTAATCCGGAATTATTTTAAATTTGTCAGAAGTCTGGAGTCGGAAGACCGGAGTAAGAAAAGAGAAATTGGTGTGCGGCATGAGACGAGCGGCACCCCCCAACCCCCCCAAGGGGGGGCTATTATTTCTCTGTGTACCCTGTGACAGTTCTTGACTTTTTCAGTTAACTCTTAACTTATTACAAGACCAATGCTGACCCAGGAGAAAAGAATTCGCGAAACAATTGAAGAGACCGGCAAAGTGTTTGAAAAGTTTGGACTTACACCTATGCAGGGCAGGATTATATCTTATTTCACTGTCAGCGATCCTCCTGAAAAGACATTCGATGAGCTTGTCAGATATTTTAAAGCAAGTAAAAGCTCTATCAGCAATTCATTGAACTTTCTTCTTCAAAATAAAATAATTGATTACAAGACATTTGCATCTGACCGGAAGCGCTATTTCTTTATTACAGATTCATTCTTCAGGGTATATTTTATAAAAGTTCTGGAGAATGTAACGGAATTAAAAGAATACGCTTACAGGACGGTATCGATGCGCACACCGGAATATCCTCTGGCAAATGAAAAGATTCTGAAGTGGATAGAAAATGCTAACAGTTTTCAGGAAACACTCGAGACTACCTTGCAATCAATTCAGAATGAAAAAACGGGACCCAGATTTTAGTGCCGGTTACTCTTTTCCCGATATCTCTCTCGATTTAATCCCAAGATAACCACCGTGATGTCTTTTTGCGTAGTCTTTTGCACTAAAGTTAATTTTACTCATCATAAGAACGACCAGTGCATCTCCGATAACAGTCATCATTGTTGTGGAAGTAGTGGGAGTAAGGCCCAGTGTACAAACTTCTTCCGGTGAGCCGGTCAGAATAAAGCAATCAGCTTTTTGTGCCAGCGGACTATTCTCATTTCCTGTGATCACAATTACCGGTACCTGTGGATAAAGATTGTTTTTAAGATCTATCAGTTCGATGATCTCCCTTGTTTTGCCTGAATTGGAAATTGCAAGAAGAACGTCATTTTCCTGGAGAATTCCGAGGTCGCCATGCTGCGCTTCACTGGGATGAAGGAAAATTGAAGGAGTTCCCGTAGAACTGAAGGTGGTCGCAATATTATGCGCTATCTGGCCTGCTTTCCCCATCCCGCTTGTGACCAGTTTCCCGTTTTTCCCATGAACCTTCCCGTAAATTATTTCGACAGCAGTCTCAAAACTTTTGGTTACCGGTATGTTTTCAATGGCATTTGCCTCTCTCTTAAATATTTCCCTGACTTTTTCGATCATAAATGTCCCATAAATAAGTTATGCCAAAGGTATTAAATTAAATTATTTATCAAAGCTGCAGGTTGCATGATCATGGTGTGCGGTATGAGGTGTGCGGTATGAGGTATGCGGTATGCGGTTATTGTCTCTCTGTGTGACTAATATTCTTTGCGACCTTTGCAACTCCTTTGCGACCTTTGCGGTTAATGGATTTCAGTTTTAGTTATGTCGTTTTTTACTTTTGTCTTTTTCCTTTTGTCTTTTGTCTTTTGTCTTTTGTCTTTTGTCTTTTTCCTTTTGTCTTTTGTCTTTTACTTACTATTAAAGTCTATTTTTGTATAACAGCTATAAATGATATAAAAATGTTCAATCACGCAGCAGCTATTGGAGCCGATATCGGCCGGAATTTAATTAAGATTGCCGTTGTTAAAATTCATGGAGAAGTTATAGCTACAAAATCTTTTCCATTAGATTCGGAACAAACAAAGGAGTATATCATTTCAAAGCTCCTTAATGCAATAAAGGATATCAGGCAATCTGTCGCTGCAGAAGGGGTGAATCCCATCTGTGTCGGTATTGCCGCCAAAGGATTTATTGACCATACGTCGGGGATAGTGATTGGCCCGGATCAGGGCATCAGAGACTGGATTAACGTGCCTCTGGCAAAAATAATCAACCGGGAAACAGGTCTGCCGGCCTATGTTGGAAATGATGCAAACATGATGACAATTGCAGAGCACAGATTTGGAGCAGCGAAGGGTTTTGATAATATTATATTTGTAGCCCTTCGTACTGGCATCGGGGGCGGAATAATTATTAATGGAAAGCTCTATCGCGGTGTAAATAATGCCGGGGGTGAAGTAGGGCAGATGATAATTAATTTTAAAGATGGCATCAGTGATAAAGGGATCAGGGGATCGTATGAACATTTTGCATCAGCATCTTCTATAGTTCGCAGATATAAGGAGGAATCCGGTACAAACAATCCTTCAAAAGAAAAACCTCTTTCCTGCCGTGAGATTTTTGAATTGAGTTATTCCAACTCACCAATTGCAGTAAAGGTTGTAAAAGAAAATGCCGAACTGGTAGGCATCGGACTCGCAAATCTGATTACAATTTTTGCTCCTGAGATAATTGTAGTGGGTGGAGGGATGTCCGAAGCTAACGACAGTTATCTGGCAATGATAAGGGAAAGCGCTTTTGCCAATTCACTTGAAAATTGCAGATCGGAGGTAAAAATTGAAAGAGCACACCTCGGATCAAGTGCCTCTTTACTGGGAAGTGCATATTATGCCATGACACGTTTAGCCGGGAAGAGCATTTGAGGGCAAAGGGTGCAAGGTGCATGTACGGCACGCGGAACACTCAACGCAAGCTCTGAATATTCAATCATTAAAAATTCATATCTTTGAGTTTTAAAATCAAGAACAATAAGGAAAGAGCAATGACAAAAACATTAAAATTTATAGTCCAGAAAGAAGGAAAGTATTACGTTTCACAATGTCTGAACGTTGACATTTCAAGTTTTGGGAATACTGTACAGGAAGCAATTGATAATTTAAACGAAGCTTTAGACCTTTACTTCGAAGACAAAGAAGCTTTGTTTACAATCACCCCTATTCAGGAAACACTTCTAGGTGAAACCCGGATTCATGTCTAAACTTTTATCTTCATACCAGATTATTAAAACCCTTCAGAAATTTGGGTTTCAGCTTGTTTCACATTCACACTGGGCCCTGCACCCTGCACCCTGAATCAATAGAATATCAGAATTATCCAATAATAAACCATACCAAAAAATTCACGGAGTTCTTTAATAATTTTTCTTAAAAAATTAGGGTTATCAAAATCAGGTTGAGTAATTATTCCAACATTGTAATCTTTTCCCAGGATTTTGTTATAAATCATCCAGCTTCGTCTCGCATGAGGTACTGAACTTATTATGTTTATTCCTTTCACTTTATATTTTGATGCTTTCAGCCAGTTGCGAAATGCTAAAGCACTCTTTAATGTTCTGTTTATGTAAGTCATTTCTCCCGGAACAGCTACAATCTTGGAAGAATCAACTCCCATGCTGATTAGCTCATTTCTGGTTTCTTCTGGGTTTGAACTAAAATTACTTAGTACATTACAAAAAATAGTAACTAATTGATTGTTAATATATTATAGTGTAATTGTTAATAAATATGTGTTCATTTATTTGGATAAAACCTTGATATTCAATTAGTTGGAATAGTGTTACCAATACTATATCCGACAATGAATACCAAGGTTGAAAACAAAGTTACAATTTTATCAGATACGTTGAAAGAGTTCTTTGGAGACAATATGAACTTAGCTCGTATAAAGTTCT
>JBEKDR010000104.1:0-15159 GCA_050014255.1 Bacteroidales bacterium
ATGGTTGCTCATTTTATCCGTTGTCGTTGCAGTTGGTTTTTACAATAAATATAATCTCATTTTCCTGATTGCAGGATTGGCAATAGGATTTTTGCTTACATATCAAAGGAAGACATTCACTAATCCTTCTTTTTGGAAAGCGCTGATAATCTGCTTAATATTATTATCTCCCAATATTATCTGGCAGATAGTAAATCACTTTCCGGTCTTTCAGCATATGAAAGTACTGAAGCACAATCAGCTCGACAATAATTCCGCAACAGGTTTTCTCAGAAGTCAGTTAATGTTCTTTTTCGGCTCATTGCCACTGATAGCGGGAGCAATTATTGCTTTTTTCTCTTTCAAATCTTTCAAAACTTACAGGTTTATAGGAATTAGTTTTCTAGCTGTCATTGCGCTTTTTGCTATTATGAAAGCAAAAGATTATTATGCCATAGGAATATATCCTGTTATAATTGCTTTCGGAAGTGTTTATATAGATAGAATCTTATCTAATAAATGGAGATCAATAGTTCTGCCACTGCTCATATGTTTAAATCTTGGGATTTTTCTCTTCACAATTAATGTAGTATATCCAATATATTCTCCACCTGAGATCAGACAAAATGCAAAAGCTTTTGAAAAGTTTGGTATGCTTCGGTGGGAAGATGGAAAAAACCATAATCTGCCACAGGATTTTGCTGATATGCTTGGCTGGCATGAGATGGCAGATAAATCACTTGCAGCTTATAATATGATCCCTGCAAATGAGCGTGAAAATACACTTGTAATCTGTTATAATTATGGCCAGGCTGGTGCATTGAATTACTTCAACAGGAAAAAAATGCCGGAGGCTTACGCTTATAACACAGATTATATTTACTGGATGCCTCACTTAAAAAAGATCCAGAATATACTGTTAGTGGGAAAAAACCCGGGCCAGAGCATAACCGGTCAGTTTAAGGAGTGCAAACTTACCGGGTCAGTTGAAAACTCTTATGCAAGGGAATCTGGTACAGAGATTTATCTGCTTACAGGTGCAAATGATTTCTTTACTACGGTTTTTTACAATAATGTTGAAGAGCGTAAAAAGAAGCTTGATATATTTTAGAGAACGATCAGGGAGGGATCAGGGATCAGAAATCAGAAATCAGGAATAAGAAACGAGCAACCAGCCCTGTGAAATAAGGATTAAGAGTGGGCCTTTCGCTATTTCACAGGGCAGGCAACAAGCAACAAGTAACCAGCAACCCTCTAATAACCTCTTCTTATTGATCCCCTGAAAATTCTCAGATGCTCTGCTGTCTCAGTCACAAGTCTCTGAACAGCCAGTCCATGTTCAATATCAGGAACAAACTCATTATGATCGTTACCAGTAAGAAAAACATAATGAGCATGGATCATCGACCGGAGCCAGCCCGGGGGGACATGTGCCGAGGGGAAACTGCTTACAGGCTTGAAGTTGCTTCCGGCAAATTGTCTGTTCCAGGTACCAGACTCTTCTGTATAAAACTCGAAATAGTCGGGTGAATTTGTGGAGTATCGTAATGCACCTTCCTGAGCATAAAGTTCAACAGAGAAATAATCACCTGTCCCGGAGCTGACGCGACTCGCCGAAAGTGATCCTACAGCTCCTGTGTCATCGTCATAAATATTAACAAGGCTGAAAAGATCAGAATCTTCCTTTACATCTGCAAAATGACCACCTTGGAGAGCGCCGGTTATTCTCAGACGGTTACCCAGAAACGCAATTAACAGACTTAAAGAATGTGAACCTAGATCGGCCATGGCGCCACCGTCGGGCGCCGGTGTCAGCCGCGATTGACGTCTGTCGCGGTATTCCTTCCGGAGATAATCGCTGTGCCAGTATTTCAGATCGAAATGCAGAGGTTTGCCCAGTTTCCCTGATTTCCAGAGACCGAGCATAGCCCTGACCGTTGCTGAAAAAAGGAACTGAAAACCAACCTGAATTTTTATCCCTGAGTTTATTTTAACCAGAGAAGAAATTGCTTTCTCTTCCTCAAGATTTGAACACACTGGCTTTTCAATATATATTCGTTTCAAACCTGCCATTCCAATTGCCCTCTTTAGGTGTTCATAATGTACTTTATTTGGACCAAGGATAAAGACAGTGTTTATCTTATTGTCCCCAACAAACTCCTCTAATTCATATGGTCTTATGAATCCAAATCGTTTGGAGAAAGACGTCCGGCTCTCTTTGGTGGCTGAACAAACTGCATAAAGTTCAATTTCCGGAACATCATCGTAAAAATACCGTAATGAATTAAGTGAATATGCATGAGAGCGTGCTATACCTCCTGAACCTATGAATCCGATAATAGCTTTTTCCAGGTACATCCTGCAACTGTTTCAATTATCTGTCAAAAATAAACGAATTTACCGAGACTGCAAGACTGCCAGCCTAGGCCAAGGCTTCGGCCTTCGGTCGCCAAAGTCGACCTACGGCCGACGAAGGCGGCTGCCAAAGCAAGTCTGCATGACTGTAAGACTGCTTGATTGCATGTCTACAAGACTGCATGACTGCAGGACATCAGAAATAGTTGACAAGCCTCTTTTTTTGTGGTAACTTTGTTTACGCTATGAAGAATAAGTACAAAACAATAGCGGAAGACATCTTAGCACTTGCCGGGGTTAAGATTAACGGGAATAATCCCTGGGATATAAGAGTGCACAATGATGAGTTTTACAGGAGAGCAATCACAGAAGGGGAATTGGGTATTGGTGAAGCTTATATGGATGGTTGGTGGGACTCTGAAAAAATTGATGAATTTGTATGCCAGATTCTGAAAGCCGGGCTGGACGAAAAAATTCAACGGAAGTTTTCTATTCTGCTAAGCCTTTTAACGGTGCGGCTTTTCAATCTGCAAACAAAAAGCAGATCATTCATCGTAGGAGAAAAACATTATGATCTGGGCAATGATCTCTTTCAAAGTATGCTGGATAAACGAATGGTTTATAGTTGCGGATACTGGAAGAATGCACAGAATTTAGATGAGGCTCAGGAGAACAAACTTGAATTAATCTGTCGCAAGATTTATCTCAAACCGGGAATGCGCGTTCTCGATATCGGGTGCGGCTGGAGCGCTTTCGGAAAATATGCAGCGGAGAATTATAAGGTTGAGGTTTCAGGAATTACAGTCTCAAAAGAACAGGTAGAGTTAGGGAAAAAATTATGTGAAGGCTTGCCCGTTGATGTACGGCTTATGGATTATCGGGATCTCAATGAAAAATATGACAGGATTGTCAGTGTCGGAATGTTTGAGCATGTAGGTTATAAAAATTACAAAACTTTCTTCGAAATTGCTGATAAATGCCTGAGAGATGACGGGCTGTTTCTTCTTCATACTATCGGAACGAATATATCGGAAGATACTCTTGATCTATGGTCTGAAAAATATATTTTTCCAAACGGAATTCTCCCCTCTGTTGCCCAGATTGGAAAAGCAATCGAAAAACATTTCGTGATGGAAGACTGGCACTCCTTTGGTCAGGATTACGATAAGACCCTTATGGCCTGGTATAACAATTTTGACAGGGACTGGGAAAAGATAAAAAATAAATATTCTGAACGCTTTTACAGAATGTGGAAGTATTTTCTTCTTTCTTCAGCCGGTTCGTTCAGATCAAGGAGACGCAGCCAGGTATGGCAGATAGTCTTGTCTAAAAAAGGAATACCAGGAGGTTATTATTCAGTACGTTAATTAGCTTTAAGCAAAATACTCCTTACCTTATAAGCAAAGTGAGAATTTTTGCCTTTAACCTTGAATATGGAGGATAACGGACGGGAATATCAAACAGATTCGATTTTACAAGTACAGAACGAAGGTTCGAAAAAGTATCAAATGAGGATTTCCCGTGATATCGGCCCATTCCGCTGCTCCCTACACCTCCATAGGGCAGAAATGGTGAAGCAATTTGCAATACAGTCTCATTAACAGCCGCGTTCCCGGAACGGGTTCTTCTCATAAACTCACGGATAAGCTTTTTATTCCGTGTAAAAATATAAGTGGAAAGAGGTTTGGGATTCTGTTCAATTATGCTGTACACATCTTCGAAATTTTCAAAATCGATTACCGGAAGGACCGGCCCGAATATCTCCTCCTGCATAATTGGATCGCCTGGTTTAACATCCTTTATTATCGTCGGGGAAACATATCTCGATCCGGCATCGGTAATGCCTCCTGTTACAATCTGACCACACTTCATTAGTTCTGAGAGCCTTTGTACATTTTCAGAATTGATAACTCTGGCAAAATCATCGCTTTTCTCCGGATTGTCGCCATAAAACGACCTGATCTCCCCGGATATAAGTTCCAGGAACCGGTCTTTTACCTTTTTATCAATAAGTATATAATCAGGACTTATGCATGTTTGCCCGCTATTCAGGAATTTTCCCCAGGCAATCCTTTTTGCAGCAAAATCAAGTCTGGCATCAGCAGCAATAACACACGGGTTTTTTCCGCCGAGTTCAAGCGAAACGGGAATGAGATTTTCAGCTGCTTTTTGCATCACATATTTACCAATCCGGCAACTTCCCGTAAAAAAGATGTAGTCGAACTTCTGCTCAAGAAGGTACTCACTTATGCTATGATCACCATTTGTCATTGCAACAAGTTCCTGAGGAAAATGGCTGAGAATCTTTTCCATGACTGTAATAATATTTGGTACCTGCCTCGATACTTTCAGTATAACGCAGTTACCGGCTGCAATTGCCCCAACCAATGGCATAAAAGCAAGCAAAAAAGGAAAATTCCATGGTGATAGAATCAAAACCTGGCCGTATGGTTGCGGAGCAATAAAACTATGGGAAATTAAATGCACTATCGGAGTATAAACTCTTCTGGGCTTTGACCATTTTCTCAATTTGCGGATTGCAAGGTTAAGTTCCTTTATAACAAGTCTCGTTTCCGTACCAATAACTTCAAATTCAGGCTTGTGCAAGTCCTGCCATAATGTGGCAACTATCTCTTTCTCGTGGACTATGACAAGAGATCGTAGCTTTTTCAAAACTTCAATCCTGTACTTTATATCAAATGTTTTGCCAGTGGCAAAAAATTTCCGCTGCGACTCAATAGTCAGCCCTATGCCTTCTTTTTCCATTCCTCTTCAAGAAGTTTTAATTGTTTTGAAATATCTGTTACTTGTGAACCTTTGGTGGAAGGTATCCCATTCATGCAATATTCAGCCATCGCTGTGATAGTCAGACTGGGATTAACGCCAATATTACCCTGAATTACTGAACCATCGGTAATATAAAAATCAGGATATCCATGGACCTTCAGGTTTTTATCGACAACACCCGTTTCAATAGTTTCTGACATCGGACATCCTCCCAGAATATGGGCCGATGTGGGCCTGTTGAAAAACACCTCAAGTAGTATATTCTGTGGTATTCCGGTAACCTTCCTTGCATAACGTTCCATAACCTCCTGTCCGACTGGAATAAAAGCAGGTACTTTTTTGTATCCTCTGTTATCTATCTTCATTTTGCCTCCGAAAAGACCGTTTTTCCATATCATCTTCATAGCATTATCTGTGGTTTGCATAACCAGAAATATTACTGTCCTGGAGGACCAGCTAAAGTTAAAAACAGTTTTCAGAAACAACCATGGATGGGTAACTGTCTTTACAAAAAGTTTCCAAGTCCTTCCGGCTGAGCTGCTGGCTTTGGCTACCGAAAGGCCGAAAAACCATTTCATGGCGTTAGAGTTATCGGGATATTTTACAATTTCAACATGTGTAAAGGGATCAGGGCTGAAGACTGATGTAATAGCCAGACCATTGTTAAGTTTTTCAAAACCGCCCGAAACAGCGCACAGAGTTTCTGCATTGGTCCTTAATTCATATCCAAGCGTATCTGATAAAGACGAGAGAGTGGCATATTTGTATTTTTGTTTGAGCAGAAGTTCCAAAGTCCCTAATGCACCGGCAGCTACTATAATTCCTTTAGCAGTGAAAACCTTTTTTCTCTTTCTGAAAAAAGAAGTAATGCTTATTGTTTCGACATGATACCGGCAGTCGTAATAGGATATTTTTTCCGCCTTTGTTTCAGGAAGAATCTCCAGTCCCATTTTTTCAGCGAACCATAAATAGTTCCTGTCAAGAGTATTTTTAGCATTCTCCCTGCATCCTACCATGCATCCTGCACATTCAATACATCCCTTTCGAAGCGGCCCCAAACCATTGAAATACGGATCTGTCTCCTCTTCCGTTCCGTCGATATTTACTCCTACTTGAACCGTTTCAAATGTACCATGGGCATTCATATCTTTTGAGACTTCCTCCAGAAACTTATCTTCGGTATTCAGCTTTGAGTATTTTTTTCTTCCAAGCATGAATGAAGCCCGGCCAAAAAATGGCTCAAGTATTTTTTTCCAGTCGCCGAAATTGTTCCATGAAAGGTTGTTAAAAAACTCATCCGGCGGAATATACAGGGTATTGGCATAAACGAGACTTCCTCCTCCGACTCCCGTTCCGCTTAAAATACTAGCAGTGGAATAAAATGAAAGTTTCTGAAATCCAAAGCATCTCAGAGCCGGAATCCACAGGTATTTTGGAATGTTCCAGTTTGTTTTGGGAAAATCTGCCGGATTAAATCGTCTTCCCTGTTCCAGCAGAAGAACTTTGTAACCTTTTTCAACGAGCCGAAGACTGGCGACGCTGCCACCGAATCCCGAACCAATTACAATATAATCATATATCATTAAACGGGTACTGATTAGGAAGGTAAATTGTAAATATAGAAAGTCTGACGAAGAATCAAATGAAAAGTGAAAAAGAAATTTGGGAAAGAAGTTATTGGATTACTAAATGGCGTAACGGCGTAACGGCGTAACGGCATAATGGCGCAACGGCGCAATGGCATAACGGCATAATGGCGCAACGGCGCAATGGCGTAACGGCGTACGGCATAAAGGCGTAACGGTGAAAAATCGAAAATTGGACTTTCTGGTTTTTATCTTATTTTTACATCTAGTTAAAACAATTTAATCAAAC
The DNA here is from genome assembly GCA_050014255.1 of Bacteroidales bacterium. Lineage (GTDB taxonomy): Bacteria > Bacteroidota > Bacteroidia > Bacteroidales > VadinHA17 > LD21. The sequence goes on from JBEKDR010000104.1 coordinate 6,997, forward strand.
TTTTTTATGAAAGCTTTATCAGTTATCTTGTCAATTATGTTAATCGGTATTTTCTCAGGATTGCTCAATGGACAGAATTTCTGGGTCGGGAAAAACGCCACGGCTGCAGAGGTGATTGCGGCAATAATTAAAAACACCGGAAGTGCAACAATTCCTAATACGGTCGATATTATTAAAGAAGGTGATCCGCAAACTCCTGTAACAGGAATAGTTACATGTATGTTTGCCACAATGGATGTTCTGAAACAGGCTGTTAACAAAAATTGCAACCTTATCGTCGTGCATGAACCTCTCTACTATAACCATCTTGATGAAACTAAAATGTTACAGAATGATCCGGTGTTCCTTGAAAAAAAGCATTTTATCAACGATCACAAACTGGTTATATGGCGTTTTCACGACTATATTCATAGTATGAAACCCGACGGAATTGAAATGGGAATGGTAGCGAAGCTTAACTGGAAAAACTATCTTGTAAAAGGAACAACCAATCAGTTTGTTCTGCCTGAAACTACATTAAAAGAGCTATTAAAAAACCTGAAACAGATATTTCCTAAAAATGCATTTTATGTAATCGGAAATCCTGAAATGAAATTGTCCAATGTCAGACTAGCAGAAGGCGCGCCGGGCAGCGCAACACATATCAGATTATTAGAGGATAAGAATGTAGATGTTGTCCTGGCAGGCGAGTCACCACAATGGGAAACATACGAGTATATGCGCGATGCAATCGATCAGGGAAGACAAAAGGCCATTATATTCCTTGGACACATTAATTCAGAAGAATCCGGAATGAGTTTTTGTGCCGAATGGTTGCAGACTTTCATAAAAGATATACCGGTTCATTTTATTGAATGTGGTCCCTCCTTCTGGTCATATTAGGAAGAAAATTAATTTCACTTGCATCAATAATTAAAATATTCTGCAGTATGTTAAAACTTAATAAAATTCAAAAATCAGGTTTACTGATAATAGTATTCTCTCTTTTATCCATTTCTCTGATACTTTCCGCGGTTGAACAGAAAGTGACCACAAAATTCAAAGTAATAGCATTTTACACCGCTAAAAACGATAAGGCTCATATAAGTTTCGTGCATGAGGCAAACAGGTGGTTTACAGAAATGGCGGCCAGGTACAACTTCGCCTACGATTCAACTAATAACTGGGACAATATGAATTCCAGGTTCCTGGCTAAATATCAGGTAGTAATTTTTCTGGATACCAGACCCGATTCTTCTGCGCAGAGGGTAGCTTTCAGAGAATATATGGAAAATGGCGGCGCCTGGATGGGCTTTCATTTTGCCGGATTTGCCCTGACACCATCTGCAATTCCACAGAACTGGGACTGGTATCATAATCAGTTTCTTGGATCAGGAGAATATAAAGGAAACACATGGCGACCGACAGCAGCAGTCTTACGTGTGGAAGACAAGGATCATCCGGCTACAAAAAATCTTCCCGAAACTTTCATCTCCGCTCCAAATGAATGGTACAGCTGGAAAAATGATTTAAGGAATAACCCTGATATTAAAATACTTATATCAATAGACTCAACAAGTTTCCCGCTTGGAACAGGACCCAAACTTTACGAAATATGGCATAGTGGTTATTACCCCGTTGTATGGAGAAACACCAAATATAAAATGATATACTTCAACATGGGACATAATGACATAGATTATGAGAATAAAACCGATAAGGAACTTTCCCATACATTCGGGAATAAATACGAAGATCAGTTAATTCTTCAGGCTTTATTGTGGTTAGGGGGAAGAAAATAAATCTAATTAAAGCTGCTTACTTATATCTGACATATATTTTTCAAAATATATCTTTTTGGTTGCTTCAATAATTCCTATTCCTTCGTAGTCGTTATTAGCAACTATTTTCTTTACTATTTCACAAAATAAAATCGCTGTAATATTCTGGAAAGTAGCATCAAATGTCGGATGACCTTTTAAAAGTTGAGGTTTTCTATTTTTAAAATTTTCAAGAGCTTTAACATTAATTTCAATTAATTCTTCGATTGTGTATTCTTCCGGTTCTTTTTCCATTGCTTCAGATTTTAGTTAATTAATAAGAATTTCATTTGTAAGTTACTAAATTCACAGAATCAGGAAACCTATTCACTTAATTTCAAATCTGACGCATTTTAAAGCCCTTTTAAGGGCTTATCTCCCCCCTGACAGTATAATCCTATACTGAAAGGTCAATTAATCCTTAAATCAATCCTTTTAAGTGTATCTATTACACTAGCATTTTTGACACCAAAAAAGCTTAGGAATTTTTTGTAACCGATATTTTTTCCGCAATTTTTTTTGGAAATTATTAAACAGTCCATCCAATCCCCCCCTTTTTTTGCCATCTGAGGAAGCCATACACCCCTCTATAAGTCATTGAATATCAGTCTAATTATTTGATAACCATTCACCACAATTATCAATATTTATAGTGCTAGTTCCACAGGGTTTCATAACTTGCTTAATGTAGTTTCTTAACTACTATGCGTTGTGATGAATCAACGCCTGACATAAGTCATAGAGTCAAGCCAGTTGCGGTTATCAACGGGGACGTGTCACTAACCTAAGCACCTGAGAATATCAGGAATACTAATATCCGGATATGCTTAGCTTCAGGCTATATGGTTCAATCCTGGCATATCCACTAATATAACCTTTTATAAACGTTCGTTTATCTTTCATTATCCCGCATATTATTTAATACAAGTCACAATCTGTGAGTTATCACAATCTGTGAACATTCATTTAACAGCCAGTTCTCAAAAAATAGAACCGAAAAAATGCCAAAGCAACGGGAGAAGAAACAAGGCTTTTACCAGTTCTCTGAAAATAGAACCAACTCAGTTCTTTTCAGAAAGAACCAATCTTTTCACAACTTGTGAAACAAAAACCCGCACACACATTAATAAACTTATATTATTCACTTAATACCAACCGCTATGAAGAAGCCAATAATTTTTAGAATCACTTATTGTTATGGAGGTAGATTTTTGGGAGATACCAAATATACCAGGGATATTGAAGCAGACAATAAAGAAGAAGCCATTAAGAAACTGTATGAGAAATGGAATGTAGAACAGATTATTTACATTGAAGAAATTAATCATAATTCAATTTATTAAACCAACCGCGAAATGAAGACAATTACTAATGATTTTAAACGCAAAGCATTTTTTGACATGACTATTGAGAACCATATTAATGGCAACAATGAAATTGTCAGGTATCGGCTAAGTCTTTATTCTAAGTTTGACTTGATCAGGTTTACTAATTACTTGCGTCATTTTGTTCCGGCATTATATATTGATATTAATGGGAACAAGAAATTTGATTTATTTGAAGTATAATGAAGAAACAATTTAAAAAGCCAAACAATGTTTTTCTATTGCATCAGATTGAGATAGCAAAGAAAACAATTAAAACCCCTGAAGCTATACTGAATGTTTTGGGAGGGATGACAAAGGAGGATGCTATTAAAATCCTTCAGGACAATGATATTAAATTCAAGTTGCAGTAAATGCAACTTGCTTTGAATTATGGTTTATTTAAGCCCCTGCCAATAACAGGGGCTTTTTTTATGTACTTAATTATTCAAATTATGGAAAAGCTATTTGTTACATATTACAGGGTCAGCACGCAAAAACAAGGTGTTAGTGGTTTGGGATTGGATGCGCAAAAAACTTCAGTACTGAATTACATTAGCAAAAACGGAAATGTTATTCTTTCTGAATTTGTTGAAATAGAATCAGGAAAAAATGATAACCGTCCGGAACTTCAAAAAGCACTCAATTTGTGTAAGGAAAAAAATGCTACTTTGGTAATAGCTAAACTGGACCGCCTAAGTCGCAATTTATCATTCATTAGTTCTTTGATGGATGCGAAAGTAAAATTCATTTGCTGTGATATGCCGGACGCCTCAGAATTAACTATTCATATTTTTGCATCCCTGGCACAATGGGAACGTAAACGTATCTCTGAGCGCACGAAAGAGGCATTAAAAGCAAAGAAGCAAAAAGAACCTTCCTGGAAGCCTGGCACTAATAACCTGACTTCTGAAGGTTATCAAAAAGCATATAAGACTATTTCTTATAATGCAAAAAATGATCAGAGTGTAAGATTTGCCTGGCATTACATTAAACCACTTCGGGAAAAAGGATATACACTTCAGGCAATTGCAGACGCATTGAATAAAGAAGGTTATAAAACCCGTACAGGCAAAAAATTCTTTCCTTCACAGGTATTGAAAATTATTAACAGATTCAAATAGGCAGGCAGTAATTAAAAACTGCCTGCCTTTAATTATGGGCGAATAAATTAATGACACATGGCACTATAACCAGTTCGCCTGTTATTAAATCATGACGAAAGATAACATCCCCGTTTTTGTACCACATTTTAAGCGTTATCCTTTCCAATATTTCCAATTCGGGGTCGGTCAGGCTTTTTAACCTTTCATCATTTTGTTTCTTCTCTGTCTCACTCTTTTCCCCACTTTCAACCTTTGCAAGTTCTAATTTTGCCTTGTAAGTATTTTCCAATTGCTGTAGCATCTGCACGCAAAAAGAATAAGTATTTCGGAGTGAATCCAATGCTTTTAATGCTGTCAGGTTTTGTTTATCTGCTCTTGCAATGTCATAAAGATCCTCAGTTTCTTTGATCAGGAAATTAATCTTCTTTGCCAGGTCAAGGCTATCACTTAGTCTTAATTCCTGTGTCTCTTTTAATTTCTCTGCAAGGTCAGTATTTATACCATCCTGTTTTATCTGATTCATTGCAATAGCCACATTCTTTGGCAGACAATTTGAATGATGCCTATGGAGTGCTGATATTGTAACTCCATACTTTTCCGATAAACTACGGTAAGTTTCGTTATCAATTAATCCCTGGTTGATCTTATAAAGATTCTTGTTAATACATACGGAACACTTTTTCATTTGATTATTATTTATTAATTAGTCTGTTTTTTGTCAATACAAATTGATGATATATTATTGTTAATCTGTATATTACACTACAAATGTTTTTTAATCATTTCCGGTATCTTCATACGTGCCATCAGGGAATATTGTAAATCCATTGGAGATATAAACCCCGCCGCCGCCGAGTTCATAGGATTCTCTGTCATTATAGACTCCTGCAAATAAGTCATCACAATCTTTTTCGTAATACTTCTTACCTTTAAAAAAGATAGGATAAAGTTTCTCTTTAATGGTTGCTCTTTTCATTTGCTTAAAAAATTTGAAAAAATTTTGACCGCGCACAAATTTAACTTACAAATTACCCTTAAATCCTTCTAAATCCCTCTACTTCCTACCTACCCTATCCCAATAATAACTAAGACGAATTGAGCCTAAGCCCTTTTAAATCAATTTAATAGATACCAAAAAAATCAGCCTTTAATTTGTATTTCAAATCCTGTGAATCTGTTATAAGTGTTTTTCATTACCTGATATAACTCCTCCCTGTACTTTCTTTGAACTATAAATGAATCATGTAAACATAATATCGTAATATTCTGTTTTGCAAAGTGATTTATAATAGTCAGGGCAATTTTACTGTCCTTATTCATTATTCTGAGGCCTGTTTCAGCACCGCTGCAAAAATAGTGTGCAATTGGTCGGTGAACTCTTTTAAATGACTCTATTAATGGCTTAGCCCTTGTTATGCCTAAGGCAGCAAGCTTTTCACGTTCAATATGGTTTTCAAAAAGATAGTTGTTACTGGCAAGTTCAGCCTGTCTGTCATTTTTTGAATTAATCATATTGATTAATATTTGCTTTAAGAATCTTCTTACTTCCCCTCTATTATCAATCGCTGAATAAGGGTCTTCATTATACTGTATTCCCTCTGCAGCATATAATATACAAGGGTGAAATCCTTTAAAGTCCAATTCAATAGTTTCCTCCCTGTTTATCGTTATCCCCTTCCGGTCATTCCCTGGTAATCCCTGATAATGTTTAAACCCTCTTGTGTGCAACCTTCCGTATAAAGTAAACTTGCGGGTGAAAATAGCGACCAGATCAGCGTTTAATTTATATCCTTCACATAATATGTCGGCTTTTCTATTTACTTCGTTTACACGCTTTAAAATAGTCCTTATTCGCCATGTTTCAGCCGTATCTTTATAATCTATTTCCTTTTTCCTGTCATTTCTTAAAATAACCAGTTCCAAAGGTTTTGACGTTACACAATTTGAATACGTGGGGAACAGGTCCAGAAGTTTCCTGGTTGCCCAAATTCTTGTTTTTCTTGTTACTTCTACAGTCTTAAATCCTTTTTCCATATTGATATAACCTGCATTAAATAATTTAGGTAAATTCTTTGTTACTGAATAGCTTAATTTGTTATAACGCTTTACTGAATAGTCATTTCTGTTTAATGAAATTCCAATGGGACGTAATTGCTGGTTCAGAAGATTGGCTATAAGAATTTCAAAGTCTTCTGCCTGTTTGCTTATTTTATAGCCTGAACTTTCATTCAATTCATTATAAAGGTTTTGTGCAATTATTTTGTTTTCATCACTTAAGGATAATATCTGATTCAGCCTGATAAACTTTTGTAACCATCTGTAATTTACTTTTAGGGGTTTTTTGCTCCTGAATAATTTTAACTGAGGTTCTTTAATCCTTGTTAATCTGAGCGTATCCCCTCTTTCAATCCTTGTTAATATCATTGTTTGTCTTTTAGAGCATTTTTGTCATTCGGCAGATTTTAAAAAAACAGGAGGCTGCTACCGGGTGACAAACCCTGGACGGAATTGCTTCCGTCCGACCTCCTGTCATATCCTTTAAATACCCGATTTTTCAATATATTATACAATTTAAAATCAAAAATTTCAGTTTTTCCCCGAAATTGTTAATTCTTTTTTCCTGATAATGTCATCCACCTGTTTTAGTATCTCACTATTTGCCATATTTTCTTCAATAAGAATATTACGAATTTTCAACCATCGCTCTGTATTAGAAGCAAGTTTATTCAATGCCTGCTGGTATGAGTCCTTCTTCTTCAATTCTTAACCCTATGAACTTTCAATGCACATGCACCACGTGAATTTTCACCAAGTTCAAACTCAACTAAATCGCCTTCTTTAATTTTGTCCAGTGTTGAACTGACGTGCACGTAAATTTCACTTTCGTATTCGTCTGTTTTGATAAATCCGAACCCTTTATGACTGTTAAAGAATTTTACCAATCCCTGCATAATCTTAATTTAAAAAAGCAGGCAGAAATGAAAAAACTGCCTGCTTAGTTTGACAACAAAAATGGAAAAAGCCGGTCAGTATTTCCCACGTGAAGATAATACCCGCAACTTTCCGGCCCGTGAACGGCTGGTCCTGGCAACCATAATAAGTGACAGTTCTTAGCTGTCGTAATATAAACTCAATATTAATTATGGAAAAAAACTTCATTTTTCAACTAACTTCTTATAATTCACAACATCCTTACCAAACTTTGGCCATGGTATATGCGTCTGTAAATTTGTATCTTCCTGTGCAACCTGACCACGTTTGACCATGTTCCAGATTTCCTCCTTTGCTGAATTGTAACGAGTCTTATATTCCGTACAAAGCTTATAATACTCGCTCACCGGATAACCTGTGTAATCTTTCGCCTTGGGATCATCCTCATCAATGATAAGAACATCATCTTCGGTTCTCGATACCTTCATACCATCAATTGAAACTAAAACACCGTCTTCAAGTTTACCCATGCCCCTGAGACCGAAACTTAATATTGATTTATTTTTAACCTCCTTATCCTTTTCCTGAATTTCTGAAAGTTTCTTTTCCAGGTATTCCAATTCAAGAAAGTAAATATCTCCTTTGGCCTCAAGCTTCAACCTTTTTTCAAGAAGATCAGGCGGCCAGTCATCAGGTACTTTGTGACCTGTATTTTTCAAGTTTTTGCAATAAGAAACAAATTGCTCTTTCAGAGTTTCCCTTTCCTGTTTATTTTTTTCAATCCTATTCTCTGTGAGCTTAATCTCATCCTCAATTGAAAATTTATTTAAAAAAACAGTATGGATCGACCGCATATCCTGAGCGGCGGAATTCAAAACAATTGATTCGACTTTGAACCTACAGAAGTGGTCATTATAAACCGGGTACTCTTTATCCTTTAAATTGTATGCTCTTTTCATATAA
>JBEKDR010000105.1:0-15036 GCA_050014255.1 Bacteroidales bacterium
TTATTGCTTCCGCTATCCTGTCTTTTGTAATATAATATTCCCCTTCTAAAGTTTGACTGGCTGGTGCAGGAGCATCAGGTAAATTTAACCGAAGTACAGGTGCTTTAAGGTGTCCAAAAATCATTTCATTGACTGACGCAGAAATTTCAGCAGCAATACTATTTGTTTTCCATGACCCGTCAACTATAATAAGCCGTCCGGTTTTTAATACAGAATTTTTTATAAGTTCCATATCCAAAGGTTTAAGACTTCTAAGATCAATCAATTCAACGCTGATTTCTTCATTTTCCAAGATTTCGACAGCCATATCAGATTCAGTTGTCAGGAATGAGGATGAAACCAAAGTGACCTGAGTACCTTGCTTTCTGACTACTCCTTTTCCAAGAGGAAGTTCGTAAACATCTTCAGGAACGAAATCTTCCTTACCATAGAGCCACCTATCATCAATAAAGACTACAGGATTAGGATCTCTGATAGCAGAAATAAGTAATCCTTTAACATCATATGCGTTTGACGGAGCAATTACTTTTAGACCAGGTATATGTGAGAACAAAGAGTGAAGTGCCTGAGAATGCTGTGCAGCCTGCTCTCCAGCTCTGTTTACTACTAACCAAAATACAACAGGGACTGAGGCTCTTCCTCCATTCATGTAAGACCAGTTTGCTGCCTGATTTATTATTGGATCAAATGCATAAAGAGCGAAATCTGTGCGGGGATGCATAATAACTGCTTTCATTCCTGCAAGCGAAGCCCCTACGGCAGCCCCGGTCATAGCATTTTCAGATATTGGAGTATCTATTACTCTTTCTTCACCATAAAGTCTGATCAGATCTTTACAAGTATTACCAACATACCATGGACTTTTTACGCCCTGACCTATGACAAAAACATCATTATCAATGGCCATAATCTGTTTCAAGGCCTCGTTAATAGCGAGGCTATAAGATAGTTTTCTATTCTTTGTAGACATACTTTAGCAATTCGGAAGGATTAGGATAATTACTTTTAAGCGCGAAATCTTTGGCCTCTTCCACCTCATTAGTAACTTCATCAAGTATTTTTGAGATTTCACTTTCGGAACTCAATTTTTTAGAAACTATGTACTCTTTAAGAAATTGAATGGGATCTTTTTTCATCCATTTTTTAATTTCGTCCTCAGGTCTGATATCAATGTGGGATCCTTGAATATTATCGTCTGGACCGACATGTCCTCTGAAACGATATGTCAGAAATTCAATAAAGACAGGGCCTTCTCCATTTCTGCATTGTTGAACAGCTAATCCGGATTCTTCAAAAACATGCAGAACGTTATTGCCATCAACTCTTAAACTTTTTATTCCAAATGGGATTGCTGATTCTGATATGTTCTCATTTACTCTTATCTCTTTTATAGGAAGGTGGGTTGAATAAAGATTGTTTTCACAGGCAAAAATGATTGGTAATTTTTTTAATGCGGCAAAATTTAAAGATTCATAAAGGACACCCTCACCGGTAGCCCCATCACCAAAAAAAGATACAGTCACCCTGTTTTCGTTGCGTATTTTAGAAGCCAGTGCAGAACCCAATGCCAGTGAAATTGTACCTGCCACAATCGGGACTATTCCCATCACGCCATTTTCAGGATCAATCAGATGCATCGATCCACCACGTCCTCTTGAGCAACCTGTCTCTTTGCCATATATCTCAGCAACCATTTTTCCCATATCACCGCCTTTAGCAAGATAATGTCCATGAGATCTATGATTCCCAAAAATATAGTCAGTCTTTTCCAGGTTGGCACAAATACCGGCAGCTACTGCCTCTTCACCAGAGTATAGATGGACAGGACATCGGATTTCACCTCTCAGAATCGGTTCAACTAAAATTTCTTCAACCGTTCTTATTCGAAGCATTGTTTTGTATAATTGAATAATAACCTCTTTTGGAATGTTCATTTTAACAATCTTATAATAATCTTTTGTCTTAATTCAAAATTTGTCGCCAAAGTTCTACAAAAATCATTTAAAAAAAAATCATTCCGATAATCTTTGTGATTAAATTAAAATTTACAGAAATCCTTCCCTTAAATAAATAAACGAAATTGAATTTGTATTCTCTATTTTGCTTTCCTGCCATAAAAGTCGATGTTTATTGAAGCGTTTTAAAAGGTATTTCATCACCATAAGAAGTTCCTGCACTATTAATGGCATAGGAGGTTACATAATAGATTGTGTTTGGATCTAATCCTGCAAGACTGATTGAGAATAATCCCGATCCACTACCAATTTCTACTTTTGTTGCAGTTGTCCCGGCATTTTGATCGGTGCTCCAATATATGCCTCTTTCAGTTACCGGGGAATCTCCCTCCGAAGTTATATTACCACCAACTATTGCAGACTCCGAGGTTATTGATGTCACAGAAGTTGCGACAGATGGAGTCGTTCCATACAAACAACGTACAGAAAAGCCATCCTGTTTATCGCCATTACCCCAGCGCGATTTATTATCGGAGTACCACAGATTTTCTGCCCAGGCGTAAAAACTAATCGGTTCCGTACCTGGCCACCAACCGTTATCTCCAACGCCATGAAAATCCCCTGAATACAGCCGGAAGCCGCCAGGGAGGGCTGTAAACCCAGTTTCATTCGTGCCTCCGTTAGGAACTGTCCAATCAACAGTACCGGTTTCCTTCAGTTTACCACCGGCAACATCATCGCCTCCCAGATAGGTTGTTAGTATGTTCCAGTCGTCACCTGTGGGTATATGCCAGCCAATGGGGCATACATTGCGACTGTCAGTATATGCATACCACGTGTATAACCTTCCATATTTAGCTACATTACTTTCATCGCCGTCATAGGCCCATTGATAATTAGCTGGAATTAATCCCGTTATGTCCAAAGTCGCAGGGGTTGTTGTTCCTATTAAATCGCCATTACTGAATTTTGTGGTTTTCAGGTTTTCTGCCATCCAGACCTGGTTGCCAATCTTTACTACAGGATAATTATTATTATCTCCATCTGTGCATGGCAAAAAACTAAATGTAATTGTTTCGTCCTGCGTGGGTATATCTGTTATTACCGTGCTTAAATTGCCTGATATTCCTGTAAATTTTATTCGTTCTCCAATAGTATAATCCATATTGATATAATCCAGCGTTCCTTTAGAATCACCTTTTGATACTTTCCCATCAGCAAGTTTATTATTGCTGATTTTTTCTATATGAATAGTTCCGCCAGCTCTTCCATAGCACAATAGTTTCTGTGAATATTGATAAGAGTCACTCTTAACGCTAATTATATACGCGCCACTATTTAACCCTGACAGATGAAATTCCTGACTTGAATTATCCAAATAAAAATGATTTTGTGCTATCAGTTTGCTGGTCATATCATAGACTGAAACAGTCGCATCTCCCGCTTCATGAGGGTAAATTACAAGAGTTGAGTTGTCTGTCATGGGATTGGGGTAAATCTTTATTTCAGACGTTTGCCTGGTTTCAACTGGTAAAACAGCTGTCACTATTGTAAGGCTAAGAACATCATTGCCATTTAATGTCAGGAATGTTTCCTTATTCAGATTCTCAACTTCGACCGTAGCTACGGAAGATGATGCTCCGGTCCCGGCGAACGAGATAAGGTAATTCTGTGCATTTGCTTTCACTGCACAAAAAATGCTAAGAAAAAACATCAGATTTTTCATAATTCTTATTATCAGATTTTTAATAAAATTTATTGATAAAAAATGATAACTGAAAAGAACAAAATAATCTCAAGTTACTTTTTAGGATTAGCAAGTAATACAACTGTTTTGAATGCATATTTTTGGAAGATACTATTTCTTAATAACCAGCTATCAAGTCTTTCAAATTTACTGATTATTTTATCATGCCAGCCTGAAGGTAAAATTTTCAGGAAAGGAGCAATAAACAAAACAGTCAGACCAAAATAATCTATTTCGGAAGTGTGAAAATATGACTCGGCATAATTCCAGTCTTTTAATTTCATGATATGATATGCCGACCATTTTGTTCTTTGCCGGAATAACACATTTATGAATCTTTTTAAATTACTGAAAGGGTTATGGCCCAGGGTTTCAATTGAGACCAGGTAACCATCTGGTTTTAATATCCTGACAACCTCAGGAATTGCACATTGAATATTCAAACTTGAAAATGTTCCATAGTCTGCTATTATATCAAAATAATTATCAGGGAAAGTTGTTTTCTCGCAATCCATAACTTCATAATGGGCATTCAAATTCTTCTCCTTGTTTATTTGATTAGCAAATTCAATCGAATTTGGAGAAATATCAATTCCGAACAACTGAACCGATGGTCTCACGAGATCGATTAATCTCACTCCCGGTCCACAGCCATAGTCTAAAACTTTTATCGGACTGTCATTAATTAATTTTTCAAGTCTTTGTAAGAAAAAAAGATGAGAGGATCTTAATACTTTATCATTGAGAGGCATATTATTTTTATCAACTTTTTTTACGGACCCGACAGCCAGATCATAATGTTTTTTTTCGGCAATTTTATAATTATCACCCATTTATATTAAACTGGTTTAAATTTGGAAGGAGTTTTTTAACGCTTTACAGGAGCAATATTTAAAAATAATTTAGCAATGCCACTTAAGATTCCGAGACCATAAAAGAAATGAAAACCAAAGAAGCATAGTGGTAAAGAAAAAACAAATGATGCTTTCTTATATCTGAATGCCTGCTGCACAGATGAAATGATTGCCAACAGTGCATACAATATCATCACGCCGATAAATATTTTTAGTAAAACCGGTGAAAAAATCGAAAGGAAACCGCCTGCAATAACACCAAATGAAAACACTCCGGGGATAGAATGTCTGAAGGCAAATGTATAGGGAGCCACATACCACATATATGCATTATAATGTCCTTCACGCAGGAACTGTTTATAATAGAACTGAAAAAGTGAAGGTTGATTAAAGTACTGAACCTGAATAAGCGGATTAAGCCATATTTTGCCTCCTGACCGGCGCAATCTGCAATTAAATTCCCAGTCCTCCCCGCTTACCAGTTGTTCATTATAATAACCAACTGTATCAATCATAGATCTTTTAAAAAAGCCATAAGGCACGGTATCAGCAGGGCCCTCAGTGGCGCCCGTGCGAAAACCCGAATTTCCTACCCCAAACTTATGAGTTGTCAGGGCTTGCACAATCTGTGCATCGTAAGTATCAGATCCCGGCAATGTGATTATGATTCCGCCTACATTATCGGCATTGGTAGTGACTGAAGTTTCATAATTTAATAATAAATAGTTTTCAGGATAAAGTGCATGAGCATCAAGCCTCAGAATATACTCACCTTTTGAATGTTTGATACCTAAATTAAGAGCTGAAACCTGATATTTTTTTTCATTAATAATTAACCTGACTCTTGAATCCTTTTGCATGATATCTTTTACAATGCCAGTTGTATTATCATCAGATTTCCCATCTATTACCAGAATCTCTAATTCAGTATCTGCCGGAAGCGTAAATCCGGTGACTGATCTTATACATTTTTCAATGAACTTTTCTTCATTCCTGCAAGGAATAATGACTGAAATAAGCATGTTTTTTACTTTTGTTTTTTTGCCAGATTTATATAAATTCCAACTAATTTTTTTGCTTCAACATCCCAACTGAATTTTTCTTCTACTGCTTTTCGGCCATTATTTCCCATTTGTTTAGCAATTGACGGATTTTTAAGAAGGAACTCAATTTTTTCAAGCTGTTTTCCCTTATCAAATGGATCAACACAAAAACCACATTCATTGACCTCTATGATGTCTCTCCAAGCTTCGAAGTCGGAAGCCAGGATTGGCAAGCCTGCTGCCATATATTCGAAAAGTTTAATTGGCAGTGACTTTAAATGAGTCTGGGTTGGATGCAACAGCAATAAACCAATCTTAGAAGTCCTCAGGATCTGCTTTGCTTCAACTCTGGATACATATCCAAGATAATTGACATTCTTCCAGCCTTCCATCTTCCTGATATCTGCAAAAAGTTTATCATTTTCAACAATTCCTGCCAGGTTTAGCTTATGATTTGTTCCCTGAACAAGATTTATCATTTCATAGACTCCCCTTACCATATTTATTCCACCAATATAACATAACTCAACGAGTTTGGAATCCCAGTCAGTGTATTCCAAAAAATCATCTTTTAAACCATAATTTTTAATAGATGTTGTGTTCGGTTGATATTCACAGAAGCGATTACAGATGAAATCGGTTGTTGTTATTATGTGATCCAACCTTTTTGCCACGAACTTTTCAACAGTAGTATATAACAGTGAAATCAACTTTTTGGTTCCAAAGGGTAACCATGTTTTAATATTTATATCCTGAGGAACGTCTTCATGGACATCGTAGATAACAGTTCTCCCTTTTCTTTTTAATAAATATGAAACAGGCAACAATTCCGGATCATGAAAATGATAGATATCTGCATTAAGTTCAAGGGACTTTCTGTAGACCTTTGAAACTATCCAGGTCATTCTGACCAGGCGTCCTGCATCTCTATTTCTTACATTGTAAATCTTTATCCCATCCGCAATTTCATCTTCCAGACCATCTGCAACGACCAGGGAAACATCAAAGCCTGAACTAACCAGGGTTTTACATTGTTTATAAAAGATTCTCGTATCAAACCGTGGATGCACAGAAGTAAAATGGCATACTTTAATACTCATCATTAATTACAATTTATAACTGAGCAAGTAAATAGTATTTAAATTTATTTACTGCAGAGAAACCTCAAATCTTTTTTTTGACATAATTAAATAGCTGTAAAACAACAAAATAACAAAGCCCCCAGATAATAACGTTGATAATAAAGAACTATTTGCAAAGTCAAAAAGAAAAATAAAAAACAGACCAAAAAACCTGGAATCAATATCCAGAGAATTTAAGAAACTAAAGAATCCGGAAAAAATAAGCGAAATAATTAAAACACCCGAATACCCGAGACTCATATAAGCATCTCCAACAATGCCAGTATTTGCATGCGATACTGTGGAATGAAAATAAACAAATCCTATCAGATATGCAGAAGGGGTATTATAGGGGTAAGTAAAAAACAGATCAAAAAAAAGACTTTCTGAAAAGTAAATTGGCTTACCATGAAAAAAATCGAAATAGTAATATGTAAGTAAACTCTGATCAAAGAATATACGTTCATATAACATTGCATTGAGCATATTCGTCTTAAATAACAGCACGACGAGAGGAGCAACCAGTAGCATTAATAATACTAAATAAAACAGAAAGCGGGCAAGTTTAGAAACATAATTATCTCCCAGGTAATAAAATAAGATTAGGGCAAAAATTGCTACATAAACTGATTTATGAGCGGAAATTGTATATAAGAACAACAAAAGGAAAAAGCCTATTATTATGTATAAGATTTTCTTCCTGAAAAAACCGTAGACCAGAAGCATTGGCAACAAAATTTTTATCTCCCACATAAACATATAATTATATAAAGAAGATGTATTTTTTTTATGCAATGCTCGTGTTTCATAGATATCTTTAAAAAGCAAGGTATTAAGATTAATATGCGAAGAGCCGATAATGAAAATCGGTATACAGCACAGCAGTGCCATGAACACTACAATAAAATCCAGATGTCTTTGTTTAATATTTATTACGTTCAATTTAATCTTCAGGGGAGCAACAAGAAAAAAGATTATGATCAATAATGTTGTTCCAATAAATGGACCTGCCTGAATATTTTTATAACTAAAAAAAATTGTAGCGGGAATAAAGAAGAAAAGAAGAAGGAAGATGGAGATAGTATAAATAAAATGGGATTTTCGAAACAGAAAAAATGTATAAACCAGGAAAAAGACAAGAATTACTTTAGTTACAATATACTTGGAGAGATTGAAATCGAGCGTGTATCCCATATAGCCATAATGAACTGACAAAAAATGAACATATTGATATTCAAGAACATAGTTGATAATCAGAACCAGAAAGACTACATACAGGCTTACTTTATTTATTAATAACTTCATTCTAAAATGAGTTTGATTAATTTGTCTTTTTCTATGTTCATTCTTTCAAACCAGCAATTTGTTTTTCATATTTTCCTACAGTTTTAACTAATAAAACAAAATAGGCTGAATAAGAAATTAATTCGATAGCAACATATAAGCCAAGAAACTGAACTACAGTGATTTTGCCGACAAATGCCAACAATGAGATGGCACAGAAATATGAGATCTGCCAGATTGCAATCAATTTAATTTTTTCGAGTGCAATAAAAGCAATACTTAAGGTTGTCATTATAAATTTTACCGAGTAACTAAACACGAGAATTTTTGAATATGAACCTGAAATAGCCCAGGATTTTCCGAATACAATGCCAAATAAAGACTCTCCAAAGAAAAGAATAATAATTATCTCTAAAACTGCTGTAATACCAAGCCCATAAAACAGGACCTTAAGGTCTTGCGAAATACTTAAATTATTATTCCGCTTTTGCGCCAGACGCTGTAACAAAACCTGTCCGATTGTTATGGATATAAGGGCTAATGGCACCGCTAAAACCTGTCTGCTTAAATCAATATATCCTACCTGAATCGGATCGAACAATTTGTTTATAAATAATAAAGGAAGAGCTAAACTAGCAGCATTAAGTAAAGTAGGAACCAGATTATACTTTGGGAAGTGAGAATATCGTTTTAATACTGCAGTCAGGTTTACCCTTGATACGAATGACATTGTAAAGTTCTTTCGTCTTACCTGAAAGATAGCTGATATGACATTTATCAGATTTCCAATGATATCTCCAAAAAACAGTCCATATATATTATGCCTGAAACCAAAAAATGCCTGGACCCCACCTTCAACTAATCTCCTGCTTATTTTATTCAATGCAGAGGACTTAAAAGCTTTTTTCCTTATAAGCCAGTAATTAAAAACATCATATATACTGAATAAAAATGCACTGAGCGGTAAAAAATAAAGCCATGAAATATGTGTAAGAGGAAAATGGAGTAAAATCTGGATGTTTTTGAAAAATATAAAAAGAATTATTGCAATCAGACAGCTGAAAATAAAAGCGAACATTCCAGCTAAAGAAATCACATTTGCTGCCTCAACATCGTTTTCTGCTATTACTATTCCCTGTTCATATCGTAAAGTCAGGATTACTGCAAGAATACTCATAACGTTAAAATAGATTGCAAAAGCCCCGAAATCGGCAGGAGTATAAATTCTCCGTAATATTGGTTGCAATAAGATAGGGATTAATTGGGCGATTGTTGTGCCTGAAACCAGATGAAAAACATTCCTGAAGAAATCAGAACCTCGGTATTTCCCTACTAGCTCAATAATCCACTTTACATTGTTTCTCATTTGTTGGTTACAGGACAAAATAAAAATTATGTTTCAAATTATATTTCTATATAATCAATTAATTTTAAGCACTTTGATATCATCGATATAGAGATTGGCGTTTTGGATAAGTTTTGATCCGGTATATATATATAGTGTTTTGCCAGTTGCTTTCAGGTAAGCACTGATTTTGTTCCACTTATTGGGTTCAATGGTTCGCTTGATACTCGAAAATCCGGATCCTGCCTGTATTACAATTTCAACTTTCTGGTCAGCAAAAACCCAGGCTTCAACATAATATGTATTGTTTTCTTCCAAAAGTTCTTTTTCCAAACCAGTTTCGTCGTCCAGATTATTATATGTAATTTTTTGTGCATATGGGGGACTGACAAATATTCTTGAACTGACAGAAAATATAGAATTTAAGCGATGCCTGCTCCATCCTGCTAAAATTCCATTTTCAAACTCAGTACAGTTATTATTCTGCAATAAGATACTGTTCTTAAGATTGAAGATATGCTGGGGAGCCTCATAAAGAGAAAACATTTTATTTTCGAATATTTTTCCATACAGATTTTCATCGAGGTATTTTTTATAATATAAAACACTTTCTTTATCACACTCCAGTATTGGAAAAATATCAGAATTTGGCCAGCTATTATCTCTTGGGTCTTTTCTGGGGATAAGAAAATAATCGATCAAAGAGTCCTTCAATCCTAAATTTTCAAACGCCACAGGAGAGCATGTCCAGATATCCGTTATTAATGGTCTTTTATTTATTAAATAGTAAAAAAGAGGAACAGGGCCAACCACAAAAAATGTTTCGTTACTTTTAATTGATTTATTAATAAAAGTCAACAATGAATCTGTGGCCAGTACTCTTGCCTTGTTGCTTTTAATATTCATTAACTCTCTTGTTGCAAAAGTTGCAGTCAACTCTTTTCGGGGCCGATCGCGATAAACGTCATCAGGTTTTTTCCATATAAAAATCAAAATCAAAAATCCAAAAAAAAGGAATTTTAAATACCTGGCCGTAAAATTGTCAATAAAAGGAAATGTGTCAAAATCCAAATCATCAGCCGACAAAATTGAAACAGAGGATAACAATAACAGTCCTCCAGATTTTAAACCAGTAATTATTCCAACATCTGACCCTAAAAAGGATAAAATGAAAATAAAAACAGAGAAAAGCATTAACAGATTTAATTGCTTATTTGATTTCCTGTTAAATAAATTAAAAAATAAATAAACAAAACCAAAAGTTATAGTTATATACTCCCATTGTTCAGAATCACCTTTTTCTGCAAGGAGATAAATGAAATAGATAAACAAGACTGAAATGAAAAACTTCCATAGCTTTTGCCTGATGTGAGATATCGTTATTAAATAAATTATCAGAAGAAGAACTGCTGCTAAAAAGGAATAGAACAAACGATAAAAATTTTCAATATAAAATGAAACTAAACTATTCCGTGTATGCGATAAATCCAGGCTCAAAGCATAATTATTAACTAAACCTAACTCCCCGGCGATGTCATTAAAATAAATTGCAAGTGAACCTGACAAGATTAGTAGAATTATGCCAAACAGATAACCTGAAAATAATCCAATCAATGAATTCCGTAATATCCGTTTTAAATCAACCCTGCCTGCCGGCAGGAAGTACTTCAGGTAGATAATATATAATAATGGGGAGAAAATAAATGGGAACTTAATGTATCCCAGAAGAGCTATTATAAATCCAGCAACTATCAAAAGAACATGATTTCCGGAATTAATAAAACTTATAAGAAAGTAAACAGACAAAAGAATAAAAAAAACAGGAAGTACATTATAGTTAACTGATAGAGTCGTATTTATAGTAGAAAAAACAGTTATCAGGAAGATAGCAATAAACGCTTTCTTTTTATCAAAATACAATTTAAGTATTTGAAAGGTCAATACGGATATAGCTGAAACAATAATTGCATATCCTATCCTTCCCCAAAAAAGTGAAGGTCTGCCATAGATGCTCAACCACAACCCGTTTATTAAAGAAGACATCCATCTCATGTCAAGATTTTCCTTCCATCCTCCATGTAGTATGAACCATGATTTCGTAAGTGTAAATCCATCATCTGAAATATCAAATCCTTGAGGAATCCAGATTAAAAAAAAGAAAAACAGAGATGTAAATAACAGGTAAGGTGATATTTTTTCAAAAAGGTTATAGCTCTTCTTTAAAACAATATACGTTGTTAATACAAAGAAAAGGATCCAATAAGTTACAATTAAAGAATAATAATAGAACATACTAATAGTTAAACAATTATAATGTATATACGGATGGATTAACTTAAATAGCTCTCAAAGGAATCAATAATGAATTCAAATCATTTCTCAGATGACAGAAGATTTTTTTTTCGCAAGTACCAGTACAGATAATCCAAATGGGAACGACATGTATTTTAATAAATAATTTTCAATTCGCATAACCATTAAGAATAACCTGTTAATTACTTTTGGAGGCATCTCAACTTCATTATGCTCTATATCTTCAGAACTGAATATTTTATTAAAAATTCTTGTAATCACAGCTAAGGGGAATAATAAACTTACGCAATAAGATATTTTAACTATCTCTAATTTGTTATTTTCCAGCAAAACTTTAATCTGTTTTTTTAAATACCTTCTTTTCATGTAAACAACTTTATCATGTTTACTATATAAGAATTGAAATGCCGGAACAGTTAACAAAAGATAGCCTTCATTTTTTAAATAAGTATAAAAATTTCTTATTGCTATGTTTTCATTTACACCCTGTGATGAAACTACATCAAAAGAGGTGATAAGATCAAATGAGGATTCCTGGAAAATACAATTATTTATATCTCCCATTAATAGATTCATATTACCACGGGTTTTTGAGTATTCTATAGCTATATTATTATTATCTATACCTGTTTCAGAAATCTCAAAGGAACTTTTAAGAATCTGTAGCCACCGGCCAGTTCCACAGCCTGCATCAAGAATTTTAACTCCTTTTTTTAATATATTATTTCTTTTAAGAATATTAATAAAGTTTTCATGATTTCCAACGTACCACCAATGTCGATTCTCAGAATCAAACATATATTTATATTGATTAGGTTCCATAAATCTTTAATTCATATTCACTGACAGGAGAAATCAGAGTGTAGAATTTTCTTTAGATGGTTGTTCTTTAATTGCCGTGAAATTATAAGTACTCTTCTCTTATCGTGAACTGGGGTTGCTTATTCAGAGATATAAAAATCCGGCCAATGTATTCCCCCAGCATTCCAAGAGAAATTAATTGAATCCCCGCAAAAACAAAGATAGCAGTCGCAATAGAGGCAAACCCGGCAGGTAAGGTTGGGTCTATGAAATGTTCTATTACTGAATAAATCCCCAGGAAAAATCCAATCACTGCAAAAAATAATCCTAAAAAAATTGACACGCGGAGTGGAAGCACGGAAAAACTCGTAAACATATTTGACCATAATTTAATTAACTTAATAAGTGTATATCCAGATTTGCCTGTTTGTCTTATTTGGTGTGTCACCTGAATGGTACCTATATTAGAAGTTGATCTCAGAATTAAACCATCAATATATGGATATGGTAAATTATATTTAATAATCTCCTTAACTAAAAATTTATTAAAACATTTAAAACTAGATAAATACAAATTCTTTGGTTTCTTTATTAATAGAGTGGCCATGTAATTATTTAATTTGCTCCCTAAATTTCGCCACATTTTATGTTTCTTTTCACCATAATAGGTATAAACGACGTCATAATTATTATTCACGGAGTAGGAAATTAAATTTAGTACCTCATCTACAGGATTTTGAAAATCATCATCTATTATTACTGTAAAATCTCCTGTCACCTTATTTAATCCGGCCATTACCGAGTTATGTTCTCCAAAATTCTTGGCCAGGCGCAAATATTTAACAATACCTTTATTATCATTATATAACTTAAGGCATTCATAATGGGAATTATCTGATGAACAATCATTTATTAAAACAATTTCTAAAATATATAATTTGGATATTTCAGAAATTAACTGTTTAACAAGTTCCGAGATTGTAAATTGAGCGTTGTAAACAGGGATTACAATTGAGACTTTTACATCAGATCTTATCATACGCGTATATAATAGGTGGGTCAATTATTGTTATAAATTGAATTCATCCCAGAATAATGATGTAATAATATTTTGTATTCATAAGATTCGCAAAACTCAATATAATTCAATCTTCGGGAACAGTACTTCGCTCCAGGGATTTTTAGTCCTGTACATAATCTTAATGTTTGCAATATTTGTGTTCCAGATTATTGTTTCATTAAAAGGCACGGGTTCTGATACTAATATTGTGGACCCAGATAGTTTCTTATTGATGTTCAGATACCTTTTTCTTAAAACAACCCCGCTAATATTCTGAAATTCTATAATTATCTCATCCTCAGGAGCAGCTTTGAAAGATAACGGAAAAATCAGCTCGAGGTGCCTGGAAGTACTAAGCACCGGGATCTTCGACAATGGGATATACGTAAAATATTGGTTTGGAATACTATCGCTTTTAAAATTAACATTGTCCCAATCGATATACCAATGCATGATGGACATAGGTCTTGTACTGATATCCGATGACCAAAAGCTTTTTGATTCATCTTGCCACTGTTTAAATATCATCTGACTATATTTCTGAGACATTGAATTATCTGGTAACAAAATAGCACCTTTTACCTCAACTGTATCCTCAACACTGCCTATATCCTGAGCATATACGACACGGATTGACAACTGATCAGCATTATCACCCACTTTAAATGGGAGCTCAATGACCTCATAATTACCCGTGCCAGGATGATATGAAATATCCGCTTTTTTGCCATCATATATTTGTACTCCGAATTTATTTGGAACATTAGTCTTCATCTGCACGTACAAAGTAACATAATGTCCACGAACCTTCTCAAAATCCTTAATGTCCTGGATGAAGATAAAATTCTTCCCACTCAGCTTAATTCCATCATCGTTTTTGTCATTTCTGGTAATAAAAAATACACCTCCGCCAGATTCAAAATTTTTAGGATACTTTTCATGGTTTACATCCCATTCTTTAAAGAGCCCATTTCGTATCCACGATTCATCAAGAATGGCCTTCCAATCGAGATCCGGCATGACATGTTCCGTCTTTGAGTAATACTCTACCCACTTGTTGGCAATCTTTGAATAAGGAGTAGGTTTATAATTGCTTATAGCACCTGTGTGGAAAAATTCATGAGAATCCAGTCCGAGCCGTCCTTCTGCAATGTTGATCTTTGCGACCCGGAGAAATCCTGCTGAATTAACCGAGGGATTATAACCACTAAATACATACTCGTACTCACTAAAATATTTATGGTAATTCTCAAAGTTATATCGCATGTTGAACTCAAATCTGGAATTGTACAGAAAAGGATTTGGTTTTGGACTTTGTGAATCAAAAAGGATGCTGGCACCAATAGGGATCTGCTGTTCAATTGATTTTAAACAATCGTAGCGATCTGCATACATTGCAATGTCAAATGAGTATGGAAATTTATAAAAAGCCTGAGCATCTCTAAGTGTATATTTAATCATATATGCTGTAAATAATAAGCCCAGGAATAATGAAAATAATGTTCCATAGATC
>JBEKDR010000106.1:0-27497 GCA_050014255.1 Bacteroidales bacterium
ATAATGTTCCATAGATCCGGTGCCGGTTCCACACAATTTTACTTTTTAAGAAAGTTCTTCCATTTCTTACAGTTTGTAGAACAAAGTACCACATACAGAGGGTGATCACTGAATAGACGGACATCGTATAATAGCTATAGCCTATTTCCAGAAAAACCTTCTGAAATAATAAACAAGTAGTTATGACAATTAGCCAGAATAGTAATGTCAAGAAACGGTCTGTCTTGAAAATAAAGAACAGGGAAAAGAAAAGAGAGAAAATCAACAAGTACCAGTCTGAAAAAAAATAAGTGAAGTTTCTGATGATAATTAGTATATTATTAAAAGTCAGAGCTTTTGCTCCTCCCAGGATATCTGAATTAAAATAAGAACTGCCAAGCATGGAAAAAGCTTCTTTTACCATACCCTTTGCGAAAAAAATTGAATGAGGGGCAAAAGCCATAAATGCACAAAGAGCCAATAATATTCCGGCTCCGATTATTCTCAAGGATACCCGGACAGGATAATTTTTCAATACTAAAAATGTTGACAGCAAAAAAACCGGCCCGGCGTATGTTACAGCGGTAAGTTTGGCACACACAGCAATCGAAGCAAATATCAGAGTGCAGAAATAATACTTTTTTAAGTATTTGCTCTTCCAGAATCTTAACAGGAAATAAAAAGAGATTACAGCCAGCATCATGGTGAAGCATTCTGCCTTTGCATATCCAGCCATACGCAAGACAGGATAACTGACAGAAACCTGAAATATAGTTATTAACCCGGCAAGCGGAAGGCTTAGTAACCTTGATGAGCGGTATATGAACCAGAAGGTTATCATCAAAAATACCAGATTAGCAACTCTTGCAATAAAAATTAAGTTGTAGTAATACGTAAAATAATCCGAATATTCTTTAACAATGCCGAAAAGATGCAGAATCGGGTGCACTATAAAAGTTAGATAGGTAAAGGTGTAATAATAGGCAGGGCAATAGAAAAGGTAAAAATGTGACTGATTGAATTGCCGAAGATGGAGGGTTTGGCTCAGGTAGTCAACCACAGGCTCTAAATCATGCCATTCATCAGTGTAATACAAATAAGGAAGACCGCTTTGCCACAAATCTATTAATCTGAAAAAGAGTATGATAGCAATAACTAATATAAAAATCGGGCCTTTGTGGACTTTAAAAGTCTGCAAGATTCTTTTAAACATGTATGCAATTTTTAGAATGATCACCTTTTAAAACTAGCAGTTGATTCTTTCCTTTTCAACTACTAACGGACGTTTCTTCACCTGGGTGAATATAGCTCCTATATATTCACCGATTATACCCAAGAAGAATAATTGAACACCACTAAAGAAAAATATGCCAATTACAAGGGGAGCAATACCTAACTGAAAATCACTCCAGTCCAAAAGCTTGTATACCAAATATATCAAAGCGACAAGAATACTTAAGATAGATACAGCGAATCCTATGAAACTTGCAAGTCGCAAAGGTAATTTTGAGTGATTCACAAATCCCAACATCGCCATATCATAGAGGTCGTAAAAACTGTTTTTAGATTTCCCCCTTTCCCGTCTGGGTTGCGTATATGGTATTTCAGCTCTTTCAAAACCGAGTTCTGCAATCAAACCCCTGAAATATGGATAGGGTTCATCTAAATTACGAAGAACCTCTATAAACTTTTTATCGTAAAGCCCAAAGCCGGTAAAGTTTTTAACAAGGTCGGCGGTAGATATTTTTGTTATGATATTGTAAAAGAGTTTGCGAATTAAAAACATCATCCTGTTCTCTTTACTATTAGTTTTTATGCCGATCACAATTTTATATCCATGTTCCCATTTATTCACAAATTCTCGTATCATTTCAGGTGGATCCTGTAAATCTGCCACCACAAGGATTACTGCATCGCCCTGTGCATTAAGCATCCCATAAAATGGGGAACGGATATGTCCGAAATTCCGGATATTTACGATAACCTTTACGTTCTTGTCTAAAAGAGCTATTCCCCTTAATATTTCAACTGTTTTATCAACAGAGGAATTATCAATAAAAATATGTTCGTAGGAATATTCCGGAAGCTTTTCAAAAACATTTCTTACCTGAATATACAAATTCTCTACATTCTTTTCTTCATTATAACAAGGAGTAACAATACTTAAAAGTTTCATTTCAATGCTTATTTATTTAGGTCCAGATTAGCTGGTTCCATATTAGTTAACGTATTTCCGAACATCATTTTGGGATATACATTTGTATAAATGTCTAATTTGACATTTAATAAGAATGGCTCATTAGGATTCTGCCAAAGGGACTTTAGACCGAATTCAATTTCGTCAGGTGATTCTATGCTTACTGCATTAATTCCATATGCTATAGCCACTTTTTCAAAATTTGGAGTACTATATCCATTAACAGTTGATTGATAACAACTATTAAAATAGGCATCTTGAAATTGACGTATCATTCCTAGACTGTGGTTATTTAGTATCACCATTTTTACCGGCAGATTGTTTCTCCTAATAGTTTGCAATTCTTGAATATTAATTTGAAATCCACCATCACCAATAATTGTAAGTACAATCGCTCTATTTAGAGCATATGATGCACCGATTGCGGCAGGAAGTGAATAGCCCATAGCTCCCATACCCCCTGATGAAAGAAATCGTTGATCGGGATTTAATTCAATTGATTGTGCGACCCACATCTGGTTGTTACCAACATCTGTTGTAAGCACTCTTGCTTCTTTTGAGCAATGTGATAAGAGATGAATAAAAACATTCGGGTTTATTCCGTTCACTTTTGTCAACTCTGCAGTATCCGGAAGAAGATGTCTTTTTTGATTAATCTCATTAAACCAACCGGTAAATTTTTGTTTTGAACTTCCTGATTGCAGGGCTAATTGTAAAAACTCAGCTACTCCAGCTCTTAATATCTTACATTTTTTAATGCGATTATTTAATTCGGCTTTGTCAATGTCAATATGAAAAATAATTTTATCTTTCATAAAACTATGTAAATCGGAACCGGTTTGTCTAAGATCCAGACGGCTACCAAGAACTAATAAAAGATCGCAGGTACCTAATGCATAATTTGCCCAACGATTCCCATAGGTCCCAATAAAGCCAATACGGTTCGGATGATTGAAGTTTATGTTATCCATGCCCAGAAGAGAAGTTACTACTGGCAAATTTAATTTTTCTATAAAATTAAGGAATTCCTTCGTTGAATTTGCCAATCGAACTCCATGCCCAGCAAGTACCAATGGCCTCTTGCTCTTCTTCAAATAAGAACGGAACTCATCAATATATTTTCGAATTTCGCATTCATTATAATTTATTTCTTCGAAAGGGCATGTGTCTTGAGAACCTTGGATTTCTTCTTTTTGCAAATCCATCGGAATATCTATTAACACCGGTCCGGGTCTGCCTTCTAATGATATCTTCCACGCTTCTTTAAAAATTACCGGAATGTCATCTGCCCTCTTCACTGCATAAGCTGCTTTTGTTATTGGCTTGACAATAGAAACAATATCGGTTTCTTGAAATCCGATTTGTCTCGTAGTTCTATTATTCTTTTGTTCGCTTAGGTTAACCTGGCCTGTAATGAATATTGCAGGCACAGAGTCGAAAAAGCAACTTCCAATCCCTGTTACCAAATTTGTAGCACCAGGCCCACTGGTTCCCAAAGCAATACCGGGTTTTCCGGTAATACGCCCAAAGGCATCAGCGGCGAATGCAGCAGCCTGTTCATGATGCATACTTACTATATTGAATCCACCATGTTTGTTAAACTCATCAAGTAGGCGAGTTATCATTCCACCCTGAAGTTCAAATACAGTGTTAATACCTTTTTCCTTTATAAATTGTGCTATATATGTTGCTACTTTCATAATACTTTATTTCTAAATTTCTGAATAGATTTGGCCAGACCTGAAGTTATGTCGGTGAAAAAGGAATTCTCGACGTCAAAGCAGTTTCTGAATTTTGAATTGTCTCCTTCAATTAACATGTTTTGACCAATTCTTTGCGGCAATGATCCAAAAAGTAGTAAACCAGAATCCACATTCAATAAATCAGCTATTATTAGTAGTAAATCCTTCAAAACAACAGATCTTGAGTGACATATATTATAAATGCCGGATTTATTTCCCGTACTTTCGACGACTTTTAAAAGCGAGGCAACAAAATCGTCTATATGCAGATAATTATACCTCTGTTCACATGATGTAAGTTTTACCGGTTCATTTTTTAATAATCTTGTAATAACCATGGGAATAAGGCACTTAGAGTTTTCCCCGTTCCCGAAAACGGAAAAAATACGAATCCAATACCATTCTGTTGAAGAGCCTTCAAATAAATTACGCAGGTAATTGGCTGTTAAAGTTTTGACTGCACCGTAAGCATCATTTGGTCTTGGCACTGTTGTTTCAGTAACTGGAATATCCTGTATTCCATATTCAGCCTGCGAGCCCAAAGCAATTATTCTTTTTATTTCACATTCTTTTGCCAGGTCAAAATATTCCTTTGAAAACCAAAAATTTCTAATTTGAATACTCCAGTTATTTCTGTCCTCTACTTCAATTCCTTCCCAGGCTGCATGAATTAATTGATCGGGTTTCAGGGCTTTTACATCTTCTTTCCATCCTGTTTTATCTGTGTTTATCCAGTTAATTTGATTAAAAAAGAGGCTGCATTTTTCAAATGAAGAGGTGTTTCTATGAGTAGCATACACATCATCCCCATTCTTCAATAACTGGTTAGATATATTTGATCCTATAAAACCCGTGGCTCCAGATAGTAGTATTTTCATCAAATATCTTTTTACTCCCAATCGTCAGTTAATATCTGGTGTGGAGGAACATTGTTTCCTATTAGTGTTTGTTTAAAAATTTTTATCATTGACGGAGGCCCGGAAATAAAATAATCTGATGACTGTCCATTTTCGTTGAAGATTTGCTGAATATCCATTATTCCGTCTTTATCCTCATAAAATATTTTTATAAATACGGATGAATTATTTGCCTTGCTTATATCCTCATTATAAATATTGAACACACTCGATCTGAATCCTGAGTAGATCCTTGGATTGATGTAATCTTTGAAGGATTCATGAGTAAGAAGTGAAAGAAAGGGAGTGATTCCGGTACCACCAGCAATAAATACAGTATTCGTTTTACTATGTGGCCGGGTGAACAGGTCACCGTATGGAAGTTTTAGCCATACCTTAGATCCGATTTTCAGATCTTTTCCCATTTGAAAAGTAAACCTCCCTTTTACGGAATAAGTGATTTTTATGTTTTTTTCATCAGGGTTACTTTGCATAGAAAAACAACGTGATTCGGGCCATTGACCACAACCATCATAATCTTGATCTAATGCAAGATGAAGGAACTGACCGGGATGATAAATAAATTTTCCAGATTCTGAACAGAATTCTGTCGTGCAAATTGTGTCAGTGTGTTTAGAAACGGAGATAACTTCAGCTCTGTATTTTTTTACAATTGCCATATGAACTAAAATGCAGAAATAAATTCACCAACTACTGTTTCAAGATATTCGAACATTGGGTCACTCAGCCCTGGAAAAGTCCCCAGAAAAAAAGTATTTTTCATAACTGAATCTGTTACATTAAGATTTTCAGCAATTCTCCAGTTCTTACCAATAAAAGCTGGTTGCTTACAAATATTGCCGGCAAAAATGTTTCGCGTCTCAATTAGGTTTTCATTCAGAAAATGTGTAAACTGATCTCTAGAAAACGGTGCACCATCCCTGACAGTCACTATAAAAGCAAACCATGCAGGATCAGCACCTTCAGTAGCAGTTTGTAATTTGAAATACTGAGGATACCTGGAAAAATTTGCATAATGTTTGTTAAAGTTGGATTTGCGTTGCTGACAGAAGACATCAAGTTTATCCATCTGAGCACTTCCTATAGCGGCTTGAATATCAGTCATCTTAAGATTATAACCGACTTCAGAGTATACATATTTGTGATCATATCCCGGCGGGAGGTCGCCAAATTGTTGTGAAAAGCGTTTGCCACAGGTATTGTTTTCACCTCCTGCGCAGAAGCAGTCACGCCCCCAGTCACGAAAAGCACGAACTATTTGGGCCAGAAAAGGATCATTCGTAATTACGGCTCCTCCTTCGCCGGTTGTAATATGATGCGCCGGGTAAAATGAGATCGTTGCTAAATGTCCGAAGGTACCTGTAAATCGTCCCTTATATTTGCTTCCAAAAGCATCGCAATTGTCTTCAATTACCCAAAGATTGTGTTTTTCGGCCAATTGCATAATCGCATCCAGATTGAAAGGATTGCCTAATGTATGTGCAATAAAAATACAACGGGTTTTACTTGTGATAGCTCTTTCAGCCTGATTAATATCAATATTATATGTTTCAAGATCAATATCGACAAAAACCGGAACAAGACCGTACTGAAAAATGGGAGTTACAGTAGCAGGAAATCCTGCAGCAACAGAAATGACTTCATCACCAGACTTTAATCTTTTGTTTCCTAGCTTTTCTGAAGTAAGAGCTGAAAAAGCTAATAAGTTGGCAGAAGATCCAGAATTGGTAAGAATAACATTCTCAATTTCAAGATATTCGCTGATTTTTTCAGAAAATTTCTCAGAAAACCTACCTTCAGTGAGCCAAAAATCAAGAGATGCCTCTACTGCATTGACCAATTCATCCTGATCAAAAACTCTACCGGCATAATTCAGCTTTGTTTTTCCAGGGATAAAAATTTGATTTATGAATCGAGCCTGATAATATTCAATTGTCTTTTCAATAATTTCTTTTCGGATTTCTTTGTGATTAGTCATCAATTTTTATAAAATGTTTAATTTTTATTCAAGAAATACTTTTCAATTTGCCCGATACAAATCTTTCTCATATCACTCCTGTTAAGGTATGCTTTATACCAGTCAACAATCATTTTAAGCGTTATCTCGATATTCCAAACTGGATGCCAGCCTAACAGAGTTTTAGCTTTTGTACAATCCAATTTCAGGTAGCTTGCTTCATGAGGCTGAGGTATTTTCTCTATTTCATAAACAACATCATTATCCCATAACTCACATATTTTTTTAATAATCCATTCGACATTTTTAGCATCACTGTTATCAGCACCAAAATTCCAGCTTTCCGCAAAATCTGATCCAACTGAATATAGCTTTTCACAAAGCTTCAGATAACCCGATAAAGGTTCCAGCACATGTTGCCATGGTCTGATAGCATAAGGACTTCTGATTTTCAATTTCTCCCCTTTCAAAATAGAACGAAAAAAATCAGGTATCAGCCTGTCTCCAGCCCAATCTCCTCCTCCGAGGACATTTCCTGCACGCGCAGAAGCTAAGGCTACACCATGTTTCGAATAATCATTGGGATTAAAAAAAGAAGTTCTAAAAGAGGAGGTGACTAACTCCGAACAACCTTTGCTATTGGAATACGGATCATATCCGCCCATTGCTTCATTTTCGCGGTATCCCCAAAGCCACTCCTTGTTTTCATAGCATTTGTCTGAAGTTACGTTCAGAACTGCCTTAACACCAGTCACTTGTCGTACAGCATCAAGAAGATTCACTGTTCCCATCACATTAATTTCGTATGTTTCGCGCGGATTTCTGTATGACTCCCTGACAACCGGCTGGGCTGCCATATGAATAACGACCTCAGGTTTGACTTTTTTTATTGTTTCCAGCAGCAATTTGTAATTACGGATATCTCCAATTGTTGATGATACTAATTTATCAACATTTGCCAGGTCATAGAGACTTGGTTTTGTTGGAGGATCTAAAGCATAACCAGATACATCTGCTCCAAGACTATGCAACAATATTGATAACCAGGAACCTTTAAATCCGGTATGTCCGGTTATAAATACCTTACGTCCTTTATAAAAACCATCAAATAAATTTTCTACCATTTAATCCAGGGTGCTTTGTTTTTTTCAATAAGTTCTTCCATCATATTCTTATCACGCTGAGTATCCATGGGCTTCCAGAATCCACTATGCTTATAGGTTAATAATTGTCCGCCATGAGCCAGATTCTCCAGAGGTTCACGCTCAAAAACGGTATCATCGTTTGAAATATAACTGAAGACTTCAGGCTGACAAACAAAGAAACCACCGTTAATCCACGATCCATCCCCTTTTGGCTTTTCCTGAAAACTACTTACCATGTTGGCATTATCAATATTCAATGCACCAAACCTGCCTTCTGGCAGAACCGATGTCATTGTAATAAGTTTCCCATGGCTCTTATGAAATTCAACCAGTTCATTTAAATTGATATCCGCAACCCCATCCCCATAGGTAAGCATGAATGGTTCATTACTAACGTATTTCTGTACCCTTTTTATCCTCCCACCTGTCATCGTGTCCACGCCGGTATCAATCAATGTTACCTTCCAGGGTTCAGCATTAGAATTATGATTTACTATGGTATTAGTAGCCATATCGATGGTCATATCGGCCATATGAAGAAAATAATGAGCAAAGTACTCCTTTATCATATATCCTTTATATCCGCAAAGTATGATAAATTCATTAAACCCGTAAAATGAGTAAATCTTCATTATATGCCACAAAATAGGTTTTCCGCCTATTTCAACCATTGGTTTTGGTTTAAGGGTGGTCTCTTCAGACAGACGGGATCCCATACCCCCGGCGAGGATAAGTACTTTCATATCATCTACAGTTTTTACTAATTATAATGATCAGAGCACAGTGCAACAATTTAAATAAAATTATAAAAAGGATAGCAAATATTAACTATTTCTTCTTTATTGAATAAAAATACCTCAGAAAAAATGGTGGCAGAATTTTAATCAAGCCAATTAAAAGAATGAACACATACGAATATACAGGAGCTTTCAATGAGTTGTTAATTTTGAACCTTGTTTTTATGAAATTCCAACCATATTTTAATCCTGATCTCCGCTTATAAAACATATTATCTTTTCTGAATTTAAACAAATACTCCGGAATATTCGCTAACCTTAATCCTGCTTTTAATGCATTTCCCCAAAGGGCATTATCTTCCATCAGAATCGTATCAGTCGGATAAAATCCAGTCTTTTCAATAAACTCCCTTCTGTACATTACAGATGGATGCGCAAAAGGCGTTCTGGTATAGTATCGTTTTCTGAGAGCTTCATGATCGATTGGTAACTTTCTGTCTGACAGATGCTTTCCAGACTCATCAATTTCCTGAGACCAACAGCCAACGCAAGAAATATCCGGATTAGCATTCAGAAAGTTATTTTGCTTTTCAAAGCGTTCAGGCAAAGAAATATCATCAGCATCCATCCTGGCAATTAACCTGTGCTCCGGATTCTTCATTACTATCTCTAAAAGAAAATTTAGTGCTTTGGCTAAACCTTTATTTTTTTTAAGTCGGAAAAGTCTGATTCTTTTATCGATTAAAGATGTAATATAATTGTCTATATCCGGTTTTACAGGTCCGTCAAAAACAATATAATAATCAAATTTAGTAAATGTCTGATTTAGTATACTTTGAACAGATTCAGTTACATATAGCAGTTTGTCATTTTTATAAACAGACATTATAACAGCCAGGTCAGGCATTGAAGGTTGAGGTTGAGGTTAAGGTTAGGAGTAAAAAGAGAAAGTTAGTTGAGTTGAGTTAGTTGTGCTGATTTATATAATTCAGAGTAATTTTTAGCCATTGATAGGGCGGTATAGTTGTTCAGATACCTGACATATGCAAGATCAGTTTTTTTATTGCCGTTTTCCTGTGCCATTTTAAAAGCTTCAGCCAGTGATTTTAAATCGTTCAGTTTGAAAAATGTAACTTCTTCATTATTAAATAATTCATTAAATACTGGTATGTCAGAACAAATCACAGGAACTTTTTGCTGTACAGCCTCAATCAACGCAAGACCAAAACCCTCTGATCGGGATGGCATTATAAAAAAATCAAAATACCTGAAAAAGGATACTGCATTGCTTCTGAATCCGGAAAAGAGACACCTTTCAGTAATTCTTAATTTTTCAGAAAGATGAATCAGATTATGAAGTTCTTTCCCATCCCCTATAATCACCAGAGCGAATTCTTTTTCTGATGCCATAAGATACAGAATCTGATCAATGCCTTTCCTTTTAGTCAGGACCCCCGCACAACCCAAAACTTTTAACTTTTTTGAATGAAAGCTATCAATTGCCTGAATAACATCATTATCTGGTACAAAAGAATTATCAGTTCCTTCAATTCCATTATAGCTGACTTCCAGTTTTGGTATTGGAAACCACTTAGCATAATAGTTTTTCATGGCTTCCGAGACGCATACCAGTTTATCAGCCCGTTTCCATAAGATTAGCCAGATATTTCCAAAAAACCACGAAACAAACATGTTATACCCAAATGCCAGGTCTTCAAAAACGAAATTGTGAATAGTCGAAATATGATATTTTATTTTTTTTCGATTCAGGAAAGCAAACAAATCCGGACGGATTCCATTCGTGTGAATAATATCATAATCAGAGAAACAGAAGTTCTGACGATCAAGCCTCTCTAGCGGTACAGACATACTCATGTATTTATCAACACTTTTATCAAGATAAAATACTTTTAATATTAGTCCATCAAATTTAGTGAGTGAATTAACCAGATATTGAATAACCTTCACAGGTCCTAACTGATCTATACGTGGCACAATGATCGCGACTTTCATTTGTATTCAATGCTCAGCGTTCAGCGTTTAGCGGTTTAGGCGTTGGCAAAATCCGGAATGAAGAACCAGCGCTTTTACCTGGTTTGGTAAATATAAAATGAAAAAGTACCGGATAGATAAAGAGCATCATAATAACGTCGAGACGATTCAGAAAATTAGAAAAAATCGATAAAGAAACAGTTGCAGATAATAACGAGAATGCTTCTAAACCAAATGTGTTCCATTTTCTGTTAACATATGAACCAAGCAGAATAAAAATAAATAAATAGAAAAACATAATGATCATGCCATACCATCCCAAAGTATAAAAACTGACCATAAATATACTTCCTGCAATCAGCTCTGGTGTTATCAGATTGCAGACAGGCGGAGATAAATGCAATGGCTTTTCCAGCCTGATTGTAAAGGTCTCAGGTATAAGACAATAAAATAAAAAATCTCTGGTATCTCCTTTTTTTACTTCTTCACCCCTTTTATTAATGTTTTCCTGCAGATTAGCCAAAGGTGAAGAAACATATAAATAAGTCATATAGTGGTTATAACTAATTCCTGAATTTTTAAAAGCATCGCTTGCCCCTAATTCATTAAGAACAAATGATTTTGATAATTTGCTGCGGGCATTCCCATATAATCCAAAACAGTAAGAAAGCAGAGGTATTGAAATAATGCCTGCCGTAATGATAAGGAGGCTTACTTTCTTTTTATAAAGCAGAAAAAGGAATGTTGAAGAGGTAATAATCCAAATTATGGATGATCTCCTGAAAAGAACAATCTGGATAAAAAGGATTAAAAGAAAATAGATTATAAACTTTTTTTTCCTGGTATCAAGAAATGAGTGAAAATAGTTTACTGAAAAGAAAATACAGAGAGAGTTAAACAGCGGATCAACAACAGGCATCCCGAATTCTCGGTAATTATGCGTCCGATCCAAAATGGGCAGATAGCCCATGTAAAATATATTAATGAAGCATAATAGAATTATCAACCAGAATATAATATCATACAAATATTGATTAAAGGGATGCCTGATAAATAAATCCTGTCTCTTCTGAATGAGTTGATAACCTGCAAAAATGAAGATAATGAAGGTCACGGCAAAGAACAGTATAAGATAAGCCGATAATCCGGGGAATATCTTACTCCATCCAAGCAGATAAGCTATAATTGGGATAGAAAACGCTATGCAGTAAAGGTAAAATGGATTAACCAGGAAGCCCAGGTTTACCCTTATTTTAAGCAATCCCCGCATTAATCATTGATTTTAACCACTTTGATAATTCAAGATCCAGAAAGTAGTTATCAATTGGGAATGTCGACCTCTTTTTAATCCAGTCGCAATCAATTTCCGGATTTTTCGCATCGATAACCTGAATCTGCTCTGACTTATAGAAGCTCTCTTTTCTGATATCTGGATTTGTTGTAATAACTTTTTTACCGTTTGCAAGAGCTTCAATTAACCGGTGAGTATAACCTGTCTGGAATTGATACGGAAGGTCCAGAATTACATTTGAAGATAACAGGAGAGATTGAATCTCCTGATAATTAAGACTTTCAACTAGAAAATACTCTCTATGTATTACCCCTTCAACAGCTTCAAAGTTAATTTTAAAATTTTTTACCCAGGGACTTTTGAAATTAAACGCTTTAAAAAAATTGTATATAAAATGATTATGAAAAAAAATCTTATAGGCAGGCCAGAGTTTTACAAAATATTTAATTTTATCTATATCGGGCAGATTTACTATTTTATCAATAACTGATATTCTGCCAGGACTAAACTTCCCGACAAAGAACAAATCATATTCATTTTCGCGAATTGCATTGTAATTGTTTTTTATATAGAAGTTTGGTTTATAGTCTATTTGGTATTTTATCGAATCAGCCGCGTCAAAGGTGTATACTTTATTAAAAAGCTTTAGCTCTTTTGTCCAGTTGTACATTGAGAATGAATCCCATAAATAAAGCACAGAATGCAAGCCAGGGTTTTTACTCTTCAATTTCCTAAAAAGATATGGACTAACTACATGAGCATTTACAGCAAAAAGTATATCAAATTTAATATCTTCAAATTTTTTCAGCTCTTTCCTAAGATACCAAAACTGCGGTAAAAAGAGCAAGAAATAAATCTTCCTTAAGAGCCTAAACTTTGATTTTGAGCCATGGTAGTCAAATGGGAGTATTTTGTTCTCAAACCATGAAACCTCATAACCTGATTGTTCAAGAACCGACTTTATTGATTTTTCAATTCCATAAAACTCAGGTGTTATCAATAAAACTCTGGGAGGCACTTAAAGAGCGTTTTGCGTTATTTTGTTATGGCGGTATGGCATTATGGAATAATGGAATAATGGAATAATGGAATAATAGAATAAGGGTATGGAAGCCAGGTTTATGCTGAATACTTGTTGTAAACCATGTTAAGGCCATCTTTAAGGCTGATCTTTTCTTTCCATCCTAACCTGTTAATCTTGGAAACATCAAGCAGTTTTCTATAAGTGCCATCCGGTTTAGTGTTATCCCATCTTAATTGACCCTGAAACCCCACGATCTTTTTTATCATCCCCGCAAGCTCATTTATAGTCTGATCGCAACCTGTACCAATATTTATGTGAGTATTAAGAAGCGGACCTTTAACAGGTGCTAAATCATTAAAATCGACTTTTTGCATTAAAAAAACACAAGCGTCGGCCAGGTCATCGACATATAAGAACTCGCGATAGGGACTTCCTGTTCCCCAGAGAGCAATTGTTACTGGATGCTGGGTGCTGGGTGCTGGTTCAATGATCTGAACTCCGAATTTTGAGAGCTTTTCTAATATTTTTGATTCAGGAAAAGTGTCATTTACTCCCTCCACAGGATACTTTTTAAGATCCTTGCGAATTGAATCCCAGTCATTATTTTCCAGACATTTACCCAGATGCATCTTTCTGATAAGAGCAGGAAGCACGTGAGATGTTTCAAGATTATAGTTATCATTCGGCCCATAAAGGTTTGTTGGCATTACAGAAACAAAATTTGTTCCGTATTGTATATTATACGATTCACACATCTTAATGCCTGCGATTTTTGCAATAGCATAAGGTTCGTTGGTATATTCTAGCTCTCCTGTCAATAAGTATTCTTCTTTGATTGGTTGTGGACAATTTCCCGGATAAATACAGGAACTGCCCAGAAACAATAACTTCTTAACTCCATGCTTATAACTTTGATGAATAATATTATTCTGTATCATCAGGTTTTCATATAGAAACTGAGCGCGATATGTATTATTTGACATAATACCGCCTACTTTGGCAGCAGCCAGAAAGACATATTCAGGTTTTTCTTTTGCAAAAAAGTCAGCGACGATCTGTTGATCAGTCAGATCAAAAGGCGGATAAGGAGTATACACATGGTTTGTATAACCCAGCTCCGCAAGATTTCTTGCTATTGCACTCCCGACCATTCCATTATGTCCTGCAATATATATTTTAGCAGTTTTTTCCATAACAATTTTCAATTATTCAATTCGTTTTTTCGCCTTTTCAAAATCTGAATTAACCATAATTTTAACCAATTCTCTGAAAGTTACTTTTGGTTCCCATCCAAGTTTCTCTTTTGCTTTTGCGGGATTGCCGATAAGAAGATCTACTTCAGTAGGTCTGAAATAACGTGGATCTATACTAATAACCTCTTTCCCTGATGATTTCAATACTCCGCTTTCATTTATCCCTTTTCCGGTCCAGATAATTTCTTCCCCTAAGACTTTAAATGTCTCTTCAATAAATTCACGTATTGAATGTGTTTCATTAGTTGCCAGAACAAAATCGTCAGGCTTATCTGCCTGGAGAATGCGCCACATACCTTCGACATATTCAGGTGCATAACCCCAGTCTCTTTTTGAATCAAGATTTCCCAGCAATAATTTTTCCTGCTGTCCCAGCATAATCTTAGAAGCAGCAACCGTTATCTTCCGTGTGACAAAGGTTTTACCTCTCCTTTCGCTTTCATGATTAAAAAGGATCCCGTTACAGGCAAAAACATTATATGCTTCCCTGTAATTGACAACAATCCAGTAGGCATATAATTTTGCGGCAGCGTATGGACTACGTGGATAAAATGGCGTTTTTTCTGTCTNGATGTTGAAGCCTGGTAAAAACGTGTTTTTAAGCCTGTTTCCTTAATGGCATCAAGAAAACGAAGAGTCCCGACGCCATCAACTTCTGCAGTATATTCAGGTACCTCAAATGAAACCTGTACATGTGACTGTGCTCCAAGGTTATATATTTCAGTTGGTTGAATTTTCTCTACTAACCGGTTTAAGTTACTTGAATCCGTCAAATCTCCATAATGCAGAAAAAAACTTTTATTTATGAATTCAGGATTATTGTAAATATGATCGATTCTGAAAGTATTAAATGAGCTTGATCGTCTGATAATCCCATGGACAAGATAGCCTTTATCCAATAATAATTCCGTGAGGTAAGAGCCATCCTGGCCAGTAATACCTGATATTAATGCAACTTTTTTCATCTTATTAAATTAATTAACAAACATACTTTCATAGAATTACATCCAATATTCTTTTATCCTGATTTTCAATTTAATTGCATTTGGTATTTCTTCTTCACTTATCAGGATCAGATAGCCACCTCCACCTGCCCCCGACAGTTTCCAGGCAAGTGCGTTATTTCTATGACTATCAATGACTTTAACAATTTTATCGTTCATCATTTTTGGGAACATCCTCACCTGTGAGCTAAAAGAGGCGGAGAATCCTTCGGTAAATGTTTTAATATCCCTATTAATTAATCCATCCCAGGCTGTTTCAGCCGCATATGTCAAACTTCTGACATTATTGGCAGAAATATTTGTATTTTCAAGCACAACAAAATCGACTGGCCTTGGCCATAGAGTAACCATATAGAGCCTTTCTTCGAGCCATTTAATAATTGAGAGATCTGATATTGTTTCAAATTTTGATGGCCAGTACTTCCTCTTATCATAAAAAAACCTGTTGATACCTGGCATGGTAATACCAATTGAATCCTGAGATCCGCTTACATCTTTTGTTCCGGGATCGTTGTCGTACCTGAAAAGTATCTTAGCCAGTTTTTCAGGGTTCTCCATAGGAAGGTTGTCGTTCCATAATTCAATTGCCTTCTTTCTGGTTGAAGTAGCCATCCCGGACCGTTCATTGAATTCTATTGTTGGTTCTATTGATGCTGTTATCGCCCAACCGGGACAAAACTTCGAAACATAGGGCTGATCAATCCAGGTACCTGCAAGATCAATCCGGTAAGGGATCGGGGTTTCTCTTCTTAATGATGTTGTCGACCTTACCGGTAAATTTGCATATGGAATCCTTTTTAAGACTTTATATTCAATACCCAAATCTTTACATATCTGTTCTTTATCAGGCGTATGGCCATCTTCATTGACGATAAAAACGTCAGGCTCAAGAGCTTTCATATCCTCTAAAAAATCCAGTATTCCATTTCCTTTATTAATTTTGACTTTATGGACACATGACAATGCTTCAAGCATATAAAACCTTTCGTCTTCAGAGTTAATGGTTCTACGTCCTTTCAGATCATATATTGTTTTATCTGATCCTAATCCAACATATAAGTCTCCAAATTGAGCAGCTTCTTTTAAAAATGCAATATGTCCTGAGTGAAGAATATCAAAACATCCACTCACAAAAACCTTCTTCCGGTCCATCAATAGATCAGTTTTATTTTTTGGTATAGTTTTAAGAACTAAGTAAGATAAAAGGGTCCGGTTTCAGACTTAGTACAGAGCAAAAATTGCTATTGGTCGATCAATTCAAATTTGCTTTTATAACCAGGCACTATCTCCTGCATTCCCTCAATAACTGAAGTTTCGGACATTTTATTAAGAGAGCCCAGTATCTTATCAATCTTAGTATTTATCCCTTCAAAATCAGAATCAGGCACCTGTGCAATACTGATCTTGGGATGATGAGTAGGAATCATAGGTTCATCTTTGGAAAACAGTTCTTCATAGAGTTTTTCGCCTGGCCGCAATCCAATATACTTTATTTTAATATCCTTATGTGGTTCAAGACCCGACAAACGAATCAGATTTATTGCGACATCCAAAACCTTCACAGAATCGCCCATATCAAAGACATATATCTCCCCGCCATTGCCCATAAATCCGGCTTCCAGAACTAACTGACATGCTTCAGGGATAGTCATGAAAAAGCGGGTTATATCCGGATGAGTAATTGTTACCGGTCCCCCCTCAGCTATCTGTTTATTGAAAAGAGGAATAACAGAGCCGTTTGACCCAAGGACATTGCCAAAGCGTGTAGTTATAAATTGTGTTTTAATTCCTTTACGGTTCGACAATGTATGAACCAATAATTCACAAATCTTCTTGGTTGCACCCATCACATTGGTAGGATTAACTGCTTTATCAGAAGATATCATTACAAATTTTTCTGCTTTATATTTTATTGCTAACTCCGAAACAATTTTTGTGCCTCCAACATTGACTCTGAATGCTTCGTGAGGATGTACTTCCATAATGGGCACGTGTTTGTACGCTGCTGCATGAAAAACAATTTCAGGTTTGTACTTTCTGAAGATCTCTTCCATATATTCTGCCCGTGTGACATCCCCAATTATTATTCTGAAGTTACATGCCGGTATTTTATTCTTTAACTCCTCCCAAAGGTAAAAAGATGGTGTCTCAGCCTGATCAACGAGTATCAGCTGTTTAGTTTTAAAACGAATTAGTTGCCTTGCTATTTCCGAACCAATTGATCCGGCGCCACCGGTAACCAGAATCGTTTTTCCTAATAATCCATTCTGTATTTTTTCAAGATCCAGAGTAATTGGATCTCTTCCCAGGAGATCTTCGAATCTGACTTTTTTAAGGTTCTTTACCTCCAGCCGACCGTTCATCCATGTATCAAATGATGGAGTATCAAGTATCTCACAACCAAACTGGATCATAGACTCTATTACTTCCTTTTTCGTCGCCGGAGCAATGTTATTAAATGCAATAATTAAAACCTTCACATCTGCATTCTTAATAAAATCCTTTGTAAGGACTTGTCTTGAATAAACCTGGTAACCGTCGACATGTTTTCCCTGAATTTTTTTATCATCATCGATAAAACCCTTAATCCTGTACAGATTCTTCGGATCTCCTTCAATAAGCCTTTTTACCAGGATACCCATTTCACCTGACCCGTAGATCAGCACATTTTTGCTATCATGTGAAGTGGATATTGCAAATTCATAAAATATTTTTACAAATACCCTGAAAAGAAAAAGGAAGATTGTGACGGCTCCGCAATGAATCAGAAGAATCGAAAATGGTATATTGAAAACAGATCTCCATTCATATTTCCGGCACATGAAAGTAACTAAAAAAAGAACCACCAGGGCACTAAAGTTTGTTATGATGATTTTATAAGTATCCCTGATAGTTGTATGCCTTATCATTCCTGAATAAGATTTGAATGCTAAAATGAAGATTGCATATACAATTAATACAATTAATGCCTGTATGAATGCAGTTGAGATATTAAAAGTATAGACTTCAAAATTGTATCGCAGCATATAGGCAATAAGAAAGGAAGAAAAGACTACGGCTGAATCAATAAGAAATACCAACCAGCGAGGTAACGAATGATTCTTAAAGATCCTGATAATCTTTCCTTTAAATGTTTTTATCATATCTTGATTGGCAAAATGATAAAGTAGTTAAAACATGAAGATATTATAAAGCTATCGCAACGTCAGTCACATAACATAAACTTGTATATGTCTGATTACCTGATTATTCAGATATATATTGTAACAAATGTTACAAATTTTCCCAATACCATTTAACTGCCTCCTTAAGGCCATCTTCAACGTTTAAAGTTGGTGAGTAGAATAATAACTGTTTTGCCTTTTCAATTGAAGCAAGCGAATGCGGGATATCTCCCGCTCTGGCAGGTCCGTAAGTTGGTTCAATGGTAAGAATATCATGGTCAAATTCGGCTGCCAGATTGCGGATAAAGAAGAATAGTTGATTCAGAGATGTCCTTTCACCATGAGCAACGTTATAAACCTGGTTCAATGCATTTTTATTCTGAACAACAGATGCCAGGTGGTTAGCCTGCACCACATTATCGATATACGTAAAATCACGCGAAACAGATCCATCGCCATTTATGAGAGGCACTTCATGCTTCATCAGCATCTTCATGAATTTCGGGATAACTGCCGCATAAGCTCCATCCGGATCCTGGCGTCTTCCAAAAACGTTGAAATATCGTAATCCAATAACATCAATTCCATAAGTTTTTGCAAAATTAGCGGCATACAGTTCATCAACATATTTGGTAATTGCGTATGGCGATAAAGGAGAACCAATCTTATCTTCAACTTTTGGCAAATCAGGATGATCCCCATAAGTGGAAGAACTTGCTGCATATATAAATCGTTTAACCCCTGATTCCTTCGAAGCAAAAAGCATCTTAACAAAACCACCTATATTTACGTCGGTAGTTGTCATCGGGTCTTTTATAGACCGTGGCACCGATCCTAATGCCGCCTGGTGAAAGACAATATCTATGTTTTCCACTGCCTTTAAACAGTTGTCATAATTACGGATATCCCCCTCAATAAGTTTAAATTTAGGATTGTTTGCGAACGTTTTCAGATTTTCTCTTTTACCCGTTGAAAAATTATCCAGACAAACAACTTTATTCCCCGAAAGTAAAAAAGAATCTACAAGATTTGAGCCGATAAAACCTGCTCCTCCGGTAACCAAAACGCTGCTATCCTTTAAGATTCGTTCCATCAGCAATTTTAAAAAACAATATTACAAATTTTAACAGAATTTAACAGTATAAATATTACTCTTTTTCAAACATAAGGAGTATTTCATTCAAAATAAATTCGGCTGCCTTCCCGTCACCATAAAAACCGGGATATTCAAGGACAGTTTGTAAATTCATAAAACTCAGAAACTCGTGTCTTATGCTATCGGGATCAGCACCTACAAGTTTTGCAGTTCCATTATTTACAAGTTCAATCCATTCTGTCTCATTTCTTAATACAATACAAGGTTTCCTGAAAAAATGCGATTCTTTTTGAACACCTCCTGAATCAGTTACAATCATCCTGCAGTTCTTCTCAAGAAGAATCATTTCAAGGAATGAAACAGGAGGAATGATTTTAATATAAGCACTATGAGTAAGTTCATCATAAAGATTGTTAAGCCTGGTTTTGAGCGAGACAATTGTTCTGGGATGCAACGGCATCACAAGAACAATATCATTTTCTTCAGCCAGTAATTTTAGTGTAATCAGAATTTCTTTGAGCCGGTCTATGTCATCGGTATTAGTATCCCTGTGAATTGTAACAAGTACATAATTATTTCTTTTGAGCAACATTTTTTCAAAAAATCCTTCTTTCTTTTTTTCCGCCAGTCCGGCAAAAAATAATGTATTATCGTACATTATATCTCCGGTCAGATAGATTTTAGGATTATTTATGGTATATGGAGGACTGTTTTCAGGTCTGAATCCTTCGCTCATAAGGTTCTTAAAAGCTGCATTTGTAGGAGCGAAAAGCAGTGTCGATGAATGATCACTCATTATCCTGTTTAATTCTTCTGGCATGGTTTTATTGAATGATCTCAGACCCGCTTCAATATGAATAACCGGAAAGTGAAGCTTTGAAGCGGCCAAAGCCCCGGCCAGTGTAGAGTTTGTGTCGCCAAAAAGTAAGACACAATCAGGTTTTTCCTGTATGAGCACCTCTTCAATACCTGTAATCATTAGAGAAGTCTGACGTCCATGGATAGCCGAGCCAACTCCAAGATTATAATGTGGTTTATGAATTTCAAGTTCGTCGAAAAAAACCTCAGACATCTCTTTATCATAGTGCTGTCCCGTATGAACAATAATTTCAGTTATCTCTTTGGAATAATAATTTCTGATGGCCCTGCTAATTGCTGAAGCTTTTATAATCTGAGGTCTTGCTCCAACAATATTAATGAGTTTTATTTGCGGCATTGAATCACGTAGGTTTTATCAGGCACCAAAGATAAAAAAAGAATAGCTTAAACAAAGTATTAAATAACAGGATGGACATCTGATTGTGTAAATGCCCTTTCTTAATGTACGTAATTGTCTTAATTTTTATTTAGCATAGTTTACCGCACGTGTTTCGCGGATTACAGTAATTTTTATTTGTCCGGGGTAGGTCATTTCATTCTGGATTTTGCGGGCAATTTCAAAAGAGAGACCTTCCGCCTCTTTATCAGTAACTTTTTCGGCTCCGACTATAACCCGTAATTCTCTTCCAGCCTGTATTGCATAGGTTTTCATCACACCAGGGTATTGCAGAGCAAGGGATTCAAGCTCTTTCAACCGTTTAATATACGATTCAACTACCTCACGCCGGGCTCCCGGACGAGCACCGGAAATTGCATCGCAAACCTGAACAATCGGGGCGATCAGAGTCGTCATTTCTGTTTCATCGTGATGAGAACCAATTGCATTGCATATCTCAGGTTTCTCCTTGTATTTTTCAGCCATTTTCATTCCCAGTATTGCATGCGGCAATTCCGGTTCATCATCAGGTACTTTGCCAATATCATGAAGAAGGCCGGCCCGTTTTGCAAGTTTTGAATTCAGTCCAAGCTCTGCAGCCATAATCGAGCAAAGGTTAGCTACCTCACGTGAGTGCATAAGAAGATTCTGACCATATGATGACCGGTATTTCATCTTACCTATCAACCTTATAAGTTCAGGGTGCAATCCATGTATCCCCAAATCAATTGTAGTTCTTTTTCCTACTTCAAGGATCTCCTCCTCCACCTGTTTTCTGGTTTTCTCAACCATCTCTTCAATTCTGGCCGGATGTATTCTGCCATCTGTTACCAGTTGGTGAAGTGCAAGTCGTGCAACTTCCCTTCTTATTGGATCAAAAGCAGAAAGGACTATTGCTTCCGGCGTATCGTCAACAATA
This sequence comes from Bacteroidales bacterium, assembly GCA_050014255.1. Lineage (GTDB taxonomy): Bacteria > Bacteroidota > Bacteroidia > Bacteroidales > VadinHA17 > LD21. Next base: position 21,673 of record JBEKDR010000106.1, read on the forward strand.
ATTTCGACTCCGGTTGCTGCCTCAAGCGCACGGATATTTCTACCTTCACGGCCGATGATACGACCTTTCATCTCATCCGACTCAATGTGAAATACCGTTATTGCATTTTCAATGGCATTCTCTGCCGCAACCCTCTGGATTGTCTGGACTACGATCCTTTTAGCTTCTTTGTTGGCAGTCATTTTTGCTTCATCTAATATCTCGTTAACATACGACATAGCTCCGGTTTTTGCTTCCTCCTTCAGGGATTCTATCAGGTGGTTCTTTGCTTCTTCTGCAGAGAAGCCGGAAATAGCCTCAAGTTGGTCAACCTGTTGCTTGTGAAGACGTGCTAACTCTTCTGATTTTTTTTCAACCAGATCAAGCTGGGAAGTAAGATTTGCGCGTATCGCATCAGCTTCATTCTTTTTTCGCTGAGCTTCTTCGATCTTCTGTGACAAAGACTGCTCTTTCTGCGCTATTCTGTTTTCTGCCTGTCCTATCCTGCTGTTTTTTTCATTGATAACCTTCTCATGCTCTGTTTTGAGCTGAAGAAATCTCTCTTTCGCCTGAAGTATTTTTTCCTTTCTTATCACTTCAGCTTCAGCTTCTGCTTCACTTATTATTTTTCGGCTTTTATTTCTTAATGCCATTTGCCAGACGAAAAAAGAGGCACCAAAACCCAGTATAAGGGCGGAAATACACAGGACAATCAACAGCCCGTTACTTAAAGATCCTATTATTAATGTCATCATCAATTGTTTTAGTTATATATATAATAAATAAAAAAACCCGCAAAGTTCCTTCAGCTTTTATAAAACCCCATATCTGAATGGCTGGAGCTACTAATCCAGTTCAAACGTCCACTGTTCCGCCAGCTGGCGGAAGCCCGACGAATCGGGATGAGGCCTGTTCTACCTGAACTAAGAGTTGCTCCAAAGTTTTAACTGTTGAGTTTCAAAAATGAATGAAGAAACAATGCGGGCAATTTAGTTTTCTATTTTAAAGAACGCTGTTACTCTTTTACATCAAGAACTGAATCAATTTTTTGTATCAGTTCTTTTAAGGCATCGGGAAGATAATCTTTTTCAAGTTTTTCCTCTTCTTCTGTGAGCTTAATCACATATTGCAGGGAAGCCATCGCCAAAAAATCCTGTACATCCTTATCGGTGTACCTTTGTTTGTACTGCAGCACTTTTTCGTTTATCATCCTGGCTGCTTTCCTGATCTTCTCCTCGTTTTCCCGTTCTACCTTCAATGGATAATATCTGTCCGCCACATTAACCCTGATCGAAAGCTTATCATCATCCATTGCTATATCTTATCTGTTTAAAAGAGCAACACATCTGTCAATTTCCCGCACCAGTTCGGTTATCTTTTTCTTCGCTTCATAAGCGTTTTCACCTTCACCCAACAATGCTCCTGTTAATTTAATCCGTTCGTATTTAATTTCCAATTCTTTCATTCTTTCTTCCCGTTCCTGAAGCATCCCTTTTAAAACTTCGTTCCTGCTCTTAAGATCCGCCACTTCAAGCTTCAGATTATTATACCGATCCAACAATTCATCCAGTTTTCTGTTCAAAATTATTAATTCTTCGTAAACCTGACCGGACATAATAAAATCTTTAGTACAAAATTAACATTGTTAATGATATTTTCAAAAATTTGTCTGAAATAGTTTGCCTTAATGAACCAGAAGCATAGCTTTGCACCTCTGTGCTATTAAAAATTGAACATGATGCTTCTTATTCGACTAATTTTTTTTAGTATATTGTTCTACAGTAACTTAAATGATAGTCCAAAAAATAAATCATTTTTCATCTCCCCGGTCAGGATACCTGAGTTTTTATCTGCGAATTTCGGTGAGCTGAGAATTGACCATTTTCATTCTGGTTTAGACATTAAGACACAGGGTGTTACGGGGAAAGAAGTAATCGCTGCAGCAGATGGATATATATACAGAATAAGTGTTTCTCCTGTAGGATTCGGGAATGCAATATATATAAGGCATCCTTCAGGATACTCGACAGTTTATGGGCATCTTGAAAAGTTTACGACTAAAATCGGGAATTATGTCAAAACACAGCAATATGCTAAGAAAAGCTTCCAGATAACATTGTATCCCGAAAAAGAAGAATTTCCGGTCAAACAGGGGGAACTTATAGCATATTCAGGGAATTCCGGCACTTCAGGGGGACCTCATCTTCACTTTGAAATAAGGAAATCAGACAACGAAAAGCCCATAAATCCTCTGCTTTTTGAATTTGGCATAGTTGACAATATTCCACCTGTTATTGAAAAGTTTGTTATATACCCTGTCAACCGCCATACATTTATCAATAACCAGAATACAATTAAGAGAGTAAATGTCAGCGGAGGCCATGGTGTATATTATTTAACCCCGGAAAACGAAATTTCAATTAGCGGGCTTGCAGGATTCGGAGTAAAAACCTACGACATGATGAACGGCAGTCCAAATAAAGTTGCCGTATATTCTATCGAATTGTCTATTGACAGTACTTCAGTTTTTAAATACATAATGGACGGTTTCTCATTCGATGAATCGAGGTATGTCAATAGTCACATTGATTATGAGACCTATATGAAGGATAATACCTATTTTGAAAGGGCTTTTGTTCTGCCAGACGATAAATTGAGCGTTTATAAAAATGTCATCAACAGAGGTTTATTCAACTTCAGTGATGACAAATCTCATCGTATTAAAATTATTGTTACTGATGCAAATAGTAACAGATCGGTATTAACGTTTCAAATTAAAGCAAAATCAGAGAAAGCACAGCCTGTTCAATATTTTGTTGACACAAGTGTCAAAGTAATGCCTTATGAAAGAATCAATAAGTTTTCAGCAGAAAATATTTCAATAAATATTCCGGAAGGCGCCCTCTATGATACACTTTACTTTTCTTATAAAACTGAGGCAGGCACTGATGAAATGTTATCCGACCTTCATTATGTTCATAATAAATTCACTCCGGTCCATAAAGCTTATTCTCTATCAATTAAACCAAAATTTATTCCTGCCGGCAAAGAATCAAAAATGCTTATTGTTCAACTGGACGATGATCAGAAGAAGAAAGCAATGGCAACTGTCTGGTCTGATCCGTATCTCATGGCAGAAGTCCTTTCATTCGGTAAATTCTACGTAGGAATTGATACGATACCTCCTGTTATAACACCAGACGGATTTATTTCGGGCGGAAATCTTACTGAAAAGAGGGAAATAAGAATCAAAGTAACGGATGAACTTTCCGGGATAAAATCCTATGAACCATCAATAGACGGAAACTGGGCGCTGTTTGAATATGATCAGAAGAACGATATGCTGGTATACAAGTTTGACGAAACCAGGATCAAAAAAGGATCAAACCACAATCTGTCTCTTAAAGTAACTGACAATAAGGATAATAGCAGCTATTATAAATGTAATTTTACGTGGTAGTGAGCTTATACAAGGTTTCCAATGACGATCTTCTTAACCGTAAAGGACGCTAAGTAAACGCCCCACATCCCCCTAAAGGTTTCTACCGTGAGAGCAAGGCCCCCTGGCCGCTTCGCGGCCATCCCCCTGAAGGGGGCCTAAATCGTTGAATTAAGAGGAATTACACTTTATTGCATAGAATTAGCCCCCCTTTAGGGGGGTTGGGGGGCAAATGAAAACCTTTGCGACCTCAGCGATTAATGGATTCTTTGATATATAAGGACTGTATTATTGAAAGACCAGAAAATTTAACTACCTTTGCCGCATTATGTAAACATTACTATTTTTCAGTTGTTATCATAATTGAGTTTTAGTCCATATTATTTGTACCTCAGTTAAGACAATAAATAGATTCCTTTCTATTTAGATAGTTCGGCGACAATTAAAGACGAACAGAGGAACATCTCTTAACACTTCAATTACATTTATATAGATTATAATGAACTGAAACATTTTAAAGTGTTTCCATTAATACATATAAGATCATTTGTAAAGTAAACTTAGGTACTGTAAATTATTATTAATTAATTGAATAAGGTATTATCATGCAAGAAAAAAGACAAACCGTTTTTAAAACACCTGATATAACAAGAATGCAGGAAGTAGTAATAAATCCCAGGACGAAGCTCTATATAGCTGTTGGGGCTGATCCTGAAGAAGCAAGAAGCCGCTACTGGGCAAGACAGGATGCAAAAGGCAGGGTGCTTCTGACGCCTAAAAAATCTATAGTAAGCTAAGCCTGAAGAGGCTTATTAAACTTATAGCTTAATATATTTTGGCCGGATAAATACCCCGGCTGATCATATTATTTATACTCTCAACAACAAAAGGTTTATCTTCCCTGTAGGTAACGCCGAACCATCTCTCATTGCTCATTAAGATCTTGATGGTTATCTCACCGTTCTTGACAAATTTATCAACAGACGTAGGAATATCAAGTTCAGCTTTCAGGTCCATCCCGCTTTTGTTTATGAAGTTTCTGAACTCCTTGCCAAGGAAATCATAACATGATGGCTTAAAACCCCAAAGGTTCATCGATACCACTTCATTTCCAGTAAACATCTTAAACTTTCCATCGGGTAAAGGAGCTTTTGCGCCATCAGTGGTCTTCTCAATCTGACGTGTTTCCACAATATTTTCCAGAAGACCATCGGTTCCTACGCCGCAGACTCCCCTGTTAACATGTCCGTGCTCAGATAAAGTATTTCCCATCTTATAACCTACAATGCAATAGCAATCAGGGGACTTATCATTAACCAGAAAATCACGCAGGATTTTAAATGACTCGACGCCATAATAATCGTCTGCATTAATCACTCCGAATGGTTCCTTTATCTTTTCTGAAGTAACAAGTATTGCATGACTTGTTCCCCAGGGTTTTTGCCTATCGGGGGATACTTTTACACCTTCCGGAAGATTGGTAATCTCCTGGAATACATAGTCAACCTCTATTTTCCCTTTAAGCCTGGTTACAAACCGTTCTTTAACCTGTTCCTCTATATCGCGCCTTATCACAAAGACTATTTTACCAAATCCTGCACGGATAGCATCATAGATAGAATAGTCAATTATTGTTTCACCGGAAGGTCCTACTTCATCGAGTTGCTTATTGCCGCCATAACGCGTTCCCATTCCTGCAGCCAGTACTAATAGAGTTGGTTTCATAGAGTTAAATTTTTGTTCAGCACAATTATACAGAAAAAATCATAATTTTTTAATAATTATCTATAACATAAACACAATTTTATTGTTTAATAATTGTAGGGACGTGTCGCGACACGTCCCTACATGGTGAAATAATCAGAACCTGGAGAAAATTAAAAAATGGTATATTTGACCATGAAATTTAGTCTTGAAATATGTGTTGACAATATTGAATCGGCCATTAATGCTCAGAAAGCAGGAGCAGACAGAGTCGAGTTATGCAATAATCTTCCGGAAGGAGGAACAACCCCCGGGTTCGGTACAGTTTCCCTTACAAGAATTAATCTGAATATTGATTTACATGTGATAATCAGACCCAGAGGTGGAGATTTTCTGTGCACTTATCCTGAATATGATATAATGAGAAGGGATGTAGACGCATGTGGTGCATGCGGCGTTGATGGAATAGTTGTCGGAATATTGAGATCCGATGGCACTATTGATGTTGAACGTACTGCAAAACTGATTGAATTTGCAAGACCTATGTCAGCAACTTTTCACAGAGCATTTGATATGTGCAACGATCCTTTAAAGGGACTCGAAGATGTGATTGCAACCGGAGCTGACAGACTTCTAACATCAGGTCAGACAAACAAAGCAGTTGAAGGCATTGAATTAATAAGTCAGCTTATCAGGCAGGCAG
>JBEKDR010000107.1:0-14710 GCA_050014255.1 Bacteroidales bacterium
AATGTCTTTAACTATTGCCGGGGTATACCTTAAAGAGTCCAATAGCAGCCAGCCTTTCAGTTTGTCATTATCATTTGTAATACTTGCGATCAGTTTAGCATCACCAGTCAGGTCCACTCCTTTAAGGCAAAATTTGCCTGCAGAGTCAGTGGGAACAACTTTAATCAAAGGTTTTCCCTTATCAAAAAGTCCGATATTGACCACTGCATTTTTTACCGGTACATCTGCAAATTTTTTTCTTACTCTCCCTGAGATTGTGAATCCATTTTCGGGGGGATAGATCATTTTTTTATATTTCCATGCAAAGTCGCGCCAGCCCTGTGTAAGCAAAAGCAGATCAAGATCTTTTAACCTGTCGGGATTCGAAGGATCAAAGTAATATGATGGCTCTTCCACAGGTCCGCGGACTTCTGATTCAAGAAGAAACCATGAAGAAATTGTCGTGGGGAACGAGGATGAGTTTTCTGTAAAAATGTTTTCAGCAGCTGACAATGAAAGAAATGCATCCTGCGGGATACGGGAATCGATTCTCAGGGATATCTTAACCGATACGGAATCACGCTGGTTATACATTGTTCTGTCAGTTTCAACCTTAACATTCGTTTCATCATTCTGTATAAAAACCAGCCTTTCACAAAGAGGAAGATTATTTACACCCGATAATGTCAGCATAACAATCCCTTCGGGAAGATCATCAGAAGGAATCTTAATAAAACTGTTCAGAGATTTCATTCTGAATGAATAACTTTTAAAAGCTATGTTATGAGCCGAAACAGTTAATGAAAGGTCACGATCCATAAGCAGGGCCAATGTCTCAGGATTTGTATTAAATGTTATTGACATCTCACCAAACTGGGTTTTGGAAACGCTTAATACAACACCTGTTGAGAAGCTTTTTGGAATTTCATACCTGGTTAAATCCCCGGTTTTGGTCTTAATTACGGCATAGTAACTTAATCCTGGAGCCGGGTCAAGTAAAAATGACCCCATCCCTTTATGAGCACTCTTAAATTCAGTGACTTTATTTCCTGCCGATGAATATATTTCTCCCGAAACATCATAACCAAATCCATGATAATCTGCAGCTTTAAATGCTACTATGGAAGCAACATTATCAACCAGGGAGCCACCTTCGGGGAAGAAGCTAATTTCCAGCTTATTTCTATTATAATCAGTGCTGTCAGAAAATATCTTATTGGCATCCGTTGAGTTAATTATGGTAATGTCCTTATTGAAAAATAACCGGTCACCGAAATTCCGCATATAGTTTGTGTACGCCCTTAACCGGTAAAGACCGGATTGCAGTTTTTCAGGTAAGTGGAAGTCTCCGTTCCCTAATCCTTTATAAAGTTTTATTATACGACTATCAATTATCTTCAAAGTCGGAGAAATAAGCTCGACATGCAGGTTGCTGCTATAACCTGAAAGTAATCCGTAAGCAGCATCAACAAGATAAGCTTTGAACCAGATATCATCACCCGGATAATAACTGTCACGGTCGACATGCAAGTATATTTTCTCAACAATGATCAGAGAGTCATCAGAATTAGGATATTGGTAATCTGTACTTTTCCCATGCGAAGCCAGACTGCATAATGCTGTCAGCGCTATAAGCAAGAAATTGAAAATTTTCATATCAGGAAAAGGTCTGAAGTAATTGTTAATCTTTTGATCAACAAATATTGTGCCATGATTGAAGGTCCCTGAGGCTCCTGGCCTATTTTAAAATTAAGTTATTTTGTATATATTTCCTATATCATAAAAAGATATAAAATGAAGAGAATTCTATCTGTTTTTCAAATATGTTTTATCGCAACATATGCCTCAGCACAGCAAAGACCATTTCTGTCAGATATTTATCATTACCTGGAAAATACAAGTGTTTTCGAATTGAACCAGGAAGCGGGACATGTTCCTTCAAACTGGGAGATGCAGGGCTTTGGCGATCCACTCTTCCGGAATGTGACAACTCCCTTTCCTCCAAACCCTCCATTTATTCCAAGAGAATACAATCCGACAGGTTCTTACCGGAAGATATTTGATATTCCGTCTTCGTGGAAAGGAAAAGAAATATTTCTCAGGCTTGAGAAAACAGCTTCCGCTTCATCCTTTAATCTCGATTATGCCGCAAGCGGAGTAGGTTGCACTGCTTTATCAGTTTTCACTGCTTGGCAGGTGATGCCGCAGAGGTATGATTTTACCGTTACAATAAGACCAATAATATCAGGCAAAGATGATTAGAAGATTGGCAAAAAAAGTACTCCTTGGAGGGTTGATTTTTCTTTCATTCAATCAATCAGTAAGTTCGCAAACTGTCAAACAGGGTATTTATCTTTCTATTGACCAATTAACTGACCAGCTGGAGCAAAAATATCATGTGCAATTCTTTTATAAACCCGAATGGTTTGGCAATAAAACCTTCCCAGCTTCTATTCTCGGATTATCCTTTGGAGAAACCCTTACTGGAATTCAAACGACGGCGGAATTATCTATAGTTACAATTGATTCCGTATTGTACATATTTATTCCTGTTAAACCAGAAATAAAACCTCAATTGCAACAAGATAACTCTGATTTACAAATAGTTGGTAATCCAGATTATTATGGTAAATATGCTAAAGCAACATTTCACGGGAAGATACTTGACGGGAAGGATGGAAAACCTTTGGCAGGTGCATCAGTCTTTATTGATAATTTAAAGATTGGAGCTAACTCCGATAAGAATGGGGATTACCATCTGCAGGCACCGGTGGGTGAACATACGATCAGAATATCATATATGGGCTATGATGACACTAAGGAGAAAATAAAGCTGGTAAGCGATGGTTCCATAAATTTCAAAGTGTATGAAAAGGCAATTAAACTAGGCGAAGTTGTAATTTATTCAGAACGGGCTGAATCAAATGTTTCCGGAACACAGATGAGCATTGTTAAACTCGACGTGAAGGCTATAAAAGAACTTCCGGTTTCGATTGGCGGAAAAGATATCATCAGGAGTATTACACTAATGCCGGGTGTTCAGACAATAGGTGAATTCGGCACCGGATATAATGTTCGCGGGGGTAGTGCTGACCAAAATCTGATCCTGATTGAAGATGTACCCATATTTAATTTATCGCACTTGTTTGGTCTTATTTCCGTGGTAAATTCAGATGGCATTTCAAATGTAACCCTGTTGAAAGCCGGAATTTCTGCAAAGTATGGAGAACGAGCTTCTTCGGTAATGGATATACAGCTTGGTCCAGCCAATCCTGACAAAACAACCGTGAAGGGAGGAATTGGCATTATAAACAGTTCTCTGTATCTTGAAACTCCTCTGATCGATAATAAGATTAATCTTCTGATCGGCGCCAGAAGCTCATATTCAAACTGGCTTCTCCACTCTATCCCTGACATTGATTTAATGAATAGTTCCGCCCATTTTTATGACGCAGACGCTCTGTTATCCTTTAATGTAAATGACAGAAATAAAATTGACCTTTTCGGGTACCTGAGCAATGACAGATTTGGATTCGCCGGGACCACTGATTATAAGTATACTAATTTATTAGGATCCCTCAGATGGAAACATACATTCAGCAATCAGTTCTTTTTCAATCTGACGGCTGGTATAAGCGATTATCGATTCCAGGTTTCCGAGTCGGACACTTCAAGGTTGTGGGAAGCTTACAGAATTAATTCAGGGGTGCTTTATAAAAATACGAAGTGGAATTTTTCATGGCTTCCAAATAAAAATCATTCGATTGATTTAGGAATAAATGCAGCTCTTTACAACATCCAGCCGGGCAAGTTAATCGGACTCAGTGACTCAACGATTATCAAACCTGCTCAAATGCTGCCTGAAAAAGCATTGGAAAGCGCAATCTATATAACCGATAACATTACAATATCTCCAAGACTTGCCCTCGATGCGGGAGTGCGATATTCCTTATACACTTACCTGGGGCCCAATAAAATCTATATCTACCAGTCCGGAGTGCCAAGATCCCGAGGAAGTGTAATTGATTCACTGACATATGCCAATAATAAACCAATTTGCCGGTATTCAGGATTGGAACCAAGGATCTCCCTGCGTTTCACCCTATCGGATAACAGCTCGGTAAAGCTGAGTTACAACAGGATACACCAATATATTAACCTGGTTTCAAACACGGCAGTAATGGCGCCTACAGATGTCTGGAAACTCAGTTCCCCTAATCTTAAGCCGTTAACCTGCGATCATTTTGCAGTCGGATATTTCAAAAACTTCAAGAACAACATGTACGAAACTTCAATAGAAGCATATTATAAAAGCCTCACTAACGCAATTGAATATAAAAATGGAGCTGACCTACTTCTGAATCCCTATCTTGAAGCAGATCTGACAAATGTGCGAGGGTATAATTATGGCGTTGAGCTATATGTAAAGAAGAATAGCGGAAGGCTTACAGGTTGGGTCAGTTACACTTTTTCGCGGTCGTTGCAACAGTCAAACGGGGTATTCACCGAGGATAAAATTAATGATAATCAGATTTTTCCGTCAAATTTTGACAGGCCTAATAACCTGATCCTTAATGCAAATTATCATATTTCTAAACGGTGGCGTTTTAATGGAACATTCACATATAGTACCGGGCGACCGGTTACACTGCCGGAATTGAAATTCGACTATCAGGGTTACCAGCTCCTTTATTATTCCGACCGGAATAAATACAGGCTGCCGGACTATCACAGGCTCGATGTTTCCATGACTCTTGATGAATCATTGAAGATAAAAAGAAAATGGAAAGGCAGCTGGACATTTTCCATTATTAACCTGTACGGCAGAAAAAATGCATATTCGGTTTATTATCAAAAAGGAGCCCACATGGTCTCAAATGAATACAGGCAATATGATACCTATATGTTATACATTATTGGCCGTCCGCTTCCTATGCTGACATATAATTTTACCTTCTGATATGAAACCGGCCGGTACAATATTTATTGTAGTCTTCAGTGTAGTGACTTCCTGTTCCAAAGTCTATGATCCTCATATTGCCACAACAGAAAAGGTTTTGGTTGTAGATGGCAGAATAACAAATAAAACAGATGCCTATCATATTGTTCTCTCCTATGCCAGGTCATTTACTTCCAGTGAAAAAAACACTCCCGCTATTGGTGCCAGTGTGTATGTGACCGACGATATGGGTTACTCTTTCAAATTCAATGAAAGGGATAACGGAGATTATGTTTCTGATTCATTGCTGTTTACCGGTCATCCGGGATATATTTACCGGCTTCATATTGTTACAGCAGATGGTACAGAATATGAATCAGATCCACAGCGAATGTTTCCGGAGGTCAGTCCTGACAATGTTTATGCTGAGTTTGATAATGAAGAAGTCCTGAGTGGTGTTACCGGATTAAAGGTTAATACACATGGAGCAAGTATATTCATCAACATCCGCAATCAGTCCGATACGTTGCCCCGGTTCAGGATCGTTTCAAATCTTGTAATTCAATATTATAGGCAGGAATGGATTATGATAGATCCGATTAATGAGATCGGGTACACTTTTCAATTTTATTGCTGGAAAACAGTTAATATCAATTCTAATTTTAACCTGACAGACGAGCAGTATTTAGTAAATTCTGCCTCTATAAAAAAACATCCCGCAGGTTTTCTGGATGATAATTATTACTTGCTTGCACAGGGTTATGAAGCTAAGATTAATAGGGAGGACACTACCGCCATTGCAATAGCCGGTTCTTCTGATTTATTTTTGATACACCACAGGATTCTTTATTTGAACCAGTACACGCTCAATAATGAAACATATTTGTATTATAAGAGCCTTTATACACAAATACAATCCGAAGGGAAATTATTTGATCCTGTCGCCGCCCAACTAATTGGAAACATTAAATGTAAAACTGATACAAAGGAAAATGCCATTGGTTTTTTCGAAGCTTCGTCTGTCAGTTATTCTGAGTATGTTGTTGATCTTAGGAATCTGGTAAACTCTCAGCCTGTATTAATAAAAACACCTTATATCCCGCCTCCTGAAGCTGATGGTTGCCGGATAGACAGACCAAGCAGCAAAACACACCACAATATTCCTTCATTCTGGATTTCTACAGGAAATACTACGAAAAGTAATTTATAGAACGATCAGATATCATTAAATAAAGTTTGAGAACAGTAATTTTAATATTGACATTTATAACCGGTTTAGTGACTTCCTGTTCTAAAGTATATGATCCTCACATCAACACAACACAGAACGTGTTGGTTGTTGATGGTATGGTTACAAATAAAACAGATGCATATCATGTATTTCTTACCTATGCCGTGCCGTTCAATTCAAGCGAAAAAGGCACCCCGGTAAGCGGCGCTAATATTTATGTAACCGACAACCTTGCCAGTTCCTACAAATTTAATGAAAGAACCACCGGAGATTATGTGTCTGATTCATTACAGTTTACCGGACAAGCCGGACATACCTACCAGCTTCATGTTGCTACACCTGATGGTGCAGAATATGAATCGGATCCACAAAAAATGTTCCCGGAGGTCAGTCCTGACAAGGTTTATGCTGAGTTTGATAATGAAGAAGTTCTTAGTGGTGTTACCGGATTAAAAGTTAATACTCATGGAGCAGATATCCTCATCGACATCACCAACCAGTCTGATACATTTCCCCGGTTCAGGCTGACATCAAATCTGGTTATGCAATATTATTATTATGAAACCCTTCCAATTGATATTCACACCAAATACATTTTTCAATTTTATTGCTGGCAGACAATTAATGCGAATACGAATATAAACCTGACCGGTGGGGAATATTTCTTAAATTCTGCCTCCATAAAAAAACATCCGGTTTGTTTTCTTGATGATAATTTCTATGTCTGGGCGATAATTTATGATTGTTTAATTAATATGGCAGATACTACAGGCAGTGCACTTGCAAACGGTTATCAGTTTTACGAGATTCACCACAGGATACTGTATTTAAGTACATACACGTTAAATACTGAAACATATTTATATTATAAGAACCTCGATGAACAGATGCAATCAGAGGGGAAACTTTTTGATCCTGTCGCCTCTCAGCTCACCGGAAACATTAAATGTATAACTAACCCTGAGAAAAAAGCAATAGGTTTTTTCGAAGCTTCATCTGTCAGCTCTTCTGAATATGTTGTTGATTTCAGAGATTTGGAAAGCTCTCAACCTACGTTAATAAAAGAGCCATACATCCAGCCTCCTGAGCTTAATGGCTGTCAGATCAATAGATTAGGCATAGGAAGCATACATCATAATATTCCTTCATTCTGGATATTTTAAAAAATTATGAAAACCTTAATATTTTCACTTCTGATAATATTCAACTGCTTTTGTTCAGGTACCGCACAGAACCAGTTTGAATCAGTTAAACCCGAAAAAGTTTACCTGCATATTAACAGAAATATTTATATAGCCGGCGATAACTTATTTTTTACTCTGTTTCTAAATGGGAACTCAAAAAAGGCGAGTAAATATACATATCTTATTTTACGTGACCGGTACAATTCTCCAGTAACCCGGGCCCGGATTGAAATAAAAAATCAGACCTCTTTCGGAAACTTCCTACTTCCGGACACGCTCCATTCGGATGTATACCAGATGGTCTGTTACACAAACCGGATGAGAAATGAAGGCGAAGATTCCTATTTTACCAAAGAGATCATAATTTTAAACCGGTTTGATAAAAAATTAGAACGGTTCGACAGTACATTATATATTAATCCGTCAGCTAATTATGCCATTACAGATTCTGTGAATAAGGCAGAAAATGAAAATCTTTTAATCCGGCTTGATAAACAGATCTATAAGACAAGAGAGAAAGTGAACTTTTCTATAGATGCCGGAAATATTAAGGATGATTCAATAATAAAATTATCAGTTTCAGTGAGTGAGATTATCCCGGGAAGTCGAAATGAGCCTTCAATTACCGGGTATTTCAGCAACTCCGGCAAATCGGAAAAAGCAGGAGAATCCGGGCAAAAACAATATAAATATCAGGCTGAAATAAAAGGGACAATTATAGATGGAAGAATTGTCCCAGTACAACATTCAGACAATCAATCTCTTTACGGTAATAAAAATGATAAAGCCGACACAATGAGTTATACAGTCCTTGTTTCAACTCCGGACACTATCGCAAATATGCAGTACACCGCTACTGATTCATCAGGGTCATTCAGGTTTCTTCTTAATCCTTACTATGAAGGTAAAGAGTTAATCATAAGGCTTAAAGAGAATGAAAGCGCTGTAATCGACCTTGATGATAAATTTAAAATTAACAAACCCTATATTCCATCAGATTTATTTACCGGTCCGGGTGTAAGGCCTTACCTGATCCGTAGCCTGAAGATTTCTGAAGTTCAACGTTATTATACGGAAAGATTTGAAATAAATACCGGGAACAAAATCGAACATAACATGGCAATTCCACGGGTTTATTACAACCCATATTCAAGAGTCTTTCCTGCCGATTATCTCCCTCTGCCTGATTTTATTGAGATTTCAAGAGAACTTTTGCCCGCATTAAAAGTCAGGAAGTTAAATGACAATTATGTTTCAAGTTTTATTGATATAAAAAATAAAGACATCCCAAGCATTGAACCAGTAATATTTTTAGATGGCGTACCCATTGACGACGTAAATCAGATAATTAATCTGGGCACCAATGAAATCAAGCGCATTGAACTTTTGCCGGTTATCAGGTACTATGGAGAAATGCCGCTTTCCGGCATTCTAGCTGTATTTAGCAAGAATCTTGAAATTAATAATATCCAGTTTAAAACGCCAACTATCAGATACCAGTCTATATCAAGCCAGAGCTTCACTAAACCAGATCATTATGTGCCGGATAATAATAATCATGTACCGGATTTGAGACAGGTATTATTATGGGATCCGGAAATTCAGATGTATAATAAAGAAAAGTTGCAAATTGAATGCTATACGTCTGATCTTCATGGAAAATATCGGATCAGTGTTCAGGGCTTAACTTCGGGTGGTCTTCCGGTGAACGGATCTGCCATATTTACTGTAAAATCCAAATCAGAGTGAAAACATGAAACCACAAAAAATATTAGTTTACACAATTGTTTTGATCTTTACTTTTCAGAGTTTGCAAGGTCAAAGATCCATATCCAAAGAAAATGATGACTTGATAACATCTTCTGAATTGTGTCTTACCGGAGAGCTTTTCACCCCGGATTTTATTGTTGATGGCACTACCTATTTTAATTCAGAATGGCTTCAGGGAAATATATATCTTTCGAACGGAGAGGTTGTAAAAAATAAACTAATAAAATACAATGGGTTGCTTGATGAACTTTTCTGGCAGGAGCCCAAATCAAAAAATGTAATTAAGCTCGATAAAGAAGCAATACTTCAATTTCATTTTCAGAATTTAAATGGTGATCAGACAGTTTTTTTCAAAAAAATCAAAGTCAGGAGGAATTATATTTCCGACTCGAGTGAAGTCTTTGGACAAGTAGTGTATGAAGGGAACTTATCACTTTACATTTTACATGCTTATAAGACTTCAGGGACTGAACTTTTCCGAAAAAATGGAAATCTTTTTGAGAAAACTAATTATGTAGAAGAACCTGAATACATTTTCAGGTTAACAAGTAACAAAACCTTCATTATTAAGAATTTATATCGGAAAAGCTTCTATGCATTTGCACCTGATAAAAAAGATCAGATAAAGAAATTCTTTATGGAAAACAGAAAAAGTAAATTTAAAAATAACTCAGAACTAATCAGGTTGACACAATTTTTAAGTTCAATTGTATATCAGTAATTTATTTTAACTCCAGATTAGCCCAAAGGTTACTTGCCGACAACTCAACAGCTTTATTGAGATTTTCCATTGCCGCATTAGTGGAACCAAGACCCTTATATCCAAGGCCTTTCATCAGATAAGCATTTGACTTTCTTACATTTTCAGCTTCACGTTCTCCGAATTTCGCAAAAAAATCAATCTCAGAACCCTGATTTAAGCTTTTAATACCATCTTCAATCAGAGAATTAAAACACTCTGAGGCCTTACCCTTATTTCCAAGTTTAAGATAACTTAGCCCCTGATAATAGAGGATATACCCGGACTCTCTCACCGGATGCTCAGCGGATAATGTAAAATAGGATTTAGCTTTATCTTTCTTACCTAAAGCTTCATATGCGATCCCGACAAAATAATTAATCTGAGGGCTTCTGATATCATCTTCCTGGTTTAAAATCTTTGAACTAAAGGATGGCTCAACTGTGGCAAGAAATTGTTCCAGGGCCATTTCGTACTTTTTCTCTTCGAGATATTTTTTACCCAGCAATATGTGAGCATCAACAGTGATATCTCTGACTCTGGAATTCCCTTCCCGGAAATGAAAATTACTCTTTGTTAAATACTCCACAGCTTTTTCAGCCTGCCCGGTCAGATTCAGGACAATTATCTCACGGACAAAAGAGTCATCACGTTGTCTGACAATATCACCGGCAGACTCAAAGAGTTTTGCCCTCTTTTCGACTGGTGTATTGTTTATTTCATAGAGAGGATCCAGTTCTGCATAATAGACAGGATCATCCTTTTTAACAGCCAATGCGTTTTCATACGCATTGATTGCCTTTGCCAGATCATGTGAATACTGGTAATAACCCCATCCGAGATTTCTCCAGGCGATTGCTAACGATGGATCGTATTTAACTGCCATCTCCCAGTTTTCAATCGCCTTTCCTGGTTGTTTGTCGTAAAGTAAATTTCCAAGGTAATAATATGGCTTTGCATCAGATGGATTATATCTGGAAGCCATATTAAGAACTTTTTCGGTTTCAAGACGGAATGGAAATCCATAATCGACAGACTGATCTGATGCTATTTTAAAGAATTTTTCGGCCTCAGCTTTATTCCCTTTCCTGTCCTGAAGATAACCAAGATAAAAGCTGATTTCCTGGTTTTTACCTTTAAAACGACGCAGTACATCTTCAGCTTCAACAAACAAGCCATCATTCATATAACCTACTGCAAGTTCAAGATAGTTCTGATCAAAATCTCTCATTTTCTTATTCAGATCTGATAGAATATTCTCATTTCTTTGCGGATTGCCTGAATTTTTGGTGAGTAGATAGTTCTCATTGCCAGTCCTGAAGTCAAGAGGATCACTGTCATTGATCACCGATATTGCATCCCTGGCACCTTCAATGTCACCAAGATTTCTCAGAATTGAAGCTTTCAGATTCATGGCACTGTTATTACATGAATTTGTTTTAAGTGATTCATTTATCTGGCCCAAAGCTTTCTGAAAATCACCCTTAAGACAGGATATTCTGGAAAGTTCCAGATAAGCTGCTGAGTGATAAGCATAATCCCACGTTGCCCTGTAAAGTGTGTCGATGGCTTCATCATAAAATCCGAGCGCTTTCAAAGTCAGACCCTGCAGGTAAAGAGCCTCACAGGTTGATGGCCTGGTATAATCTTTTGTAAGTCTTTTTATTGCCTTGCTGAAATAACCTCTTGCAACATTGTATTCACCGTTTCTCAGATGTACATTACCAACCGCGATATTCGTCCTGATATCAGAGGGATCACGTTTCAACGCCTCTTCAAAGTAATCCATTGCATTAAGTGTTGGATTGTAAAATTGCTGGATACGATTCCCTGTCAGATACAATTCTTCAACCGTCGGAATATCTTTTGGAAGAGCAGGTCTTTTTACTGTTTCGGGCAACTTATCAATTTTTTTATTTTCAACAGGCTGGTAAGTTATAAGCACTTCATTGTTTTCCGAATTGATCATCTCCGTTGACAGATCAGTCATATTAAATGGCACGCTTATATTAATTGTTCCGGTAAAAGTCTTTTCAGGAGAGATTTCCATAATTTTTTCAAAAACTACTTCACCATTTCTTTTCAGAACGATCTTTGCTTTGTTTACTTTTTGTGTTGAATAATAACCGAGGAAGACACTGTTTTGTTCTCTCTTTTCAAGGTTTACAGCGCCATTAAGGTTGGCATGTTTAAATCCCTGTATATCTTTTACCGGATACCAGTATTGCCTGAATGTTTCTACTTCATAAGGCCTTATCCAGCTGTAATCCGGCTGATTGTCAGAAAATGCGCCTGTCATTATTTCTACGTATGGCCCGGAATCATCTGTTAACCTGGCTTCTGTTGCCTGTCCGGCAGCACCTGATCCCCATTCCCACAGTTTCGCACCTTTCACTATGTTATGATCCCCGATGTGTACCGTACCAGTCTCTTTTCCATGATCATATCCACCCATAAAATCCTCTTTCAGATCGTAGGCGAAGAAGGAATTCTGATTTACAGAATTTTTCCACCAGCTGACATCAACTCCTTCAGTAAAGTCTTCACCATTATAGACCTCAGTTGATACGGGCCAGTGTGTAAAACTGTTTTTTGCATGGTAAGTAGCAACCTGAACACTTGGCGGGAATATCACCTGGAAATCCTTATTGGTGTGAGCTGCCACGTTTGCCCAGTATAAAAAAGTATTAGTATAGGGAGTAGAATTAATAATTTTTACATCTGCGGAAAAATAAGATTTACCGGGGTAGGCAGTGATCCCTATTGTCCATCTCATCCTGTGACGGAGTTCAGTCTCACCTATCCAGATTGTTTTGCTCCCATCTTTGTTTTCGGCAAGGTCATAATCAACCGGCAGAAAAGTTGACGCCCTGTGGTGATGAATCACACACCATTCTATACCACCTGAAACCCATGCACCCAGCATACCTATATTGGATGGTTTAACAACGCCATTTTTATATATGAAGCTATAACCGTTGGTTTTGTCAGTGCCGTAGTACAGTTTTCCACCAATCTCTGGTGTTACACATAGTTTAATGTATTCATTTTCAAGTATCAAAGCCTTATATGGCTGATCCGATTTATCGTTGGCTATCACATCGTTCATCCCATACGGATAGATGAATTTTGAGGCGCCCTGGTACGATTCGCCCTTGAAGAACATAGGATTTTTGTCAGGAGGACTCACCTTATAAGTCGGAATCACCCATTCCTGTTCCGAAATTCTGACCTGTGCATTCAGATTTGCAGTGTTCAGGAGTATTAATGGAAATAAGAGCGCAAGAAGATTTGACAGTTTTAAAGGTTCTCTATTCATTGCTTAAAAATTTTATTTAAAATTATGAAAAGAAAGGAACAGAACTCTGATGTTTTTCAAATTTTGCTAACCTTGAACAAATTTACAGTTTAGCAGTTATAGTATAAACGTTTTAATATTTTAATGGATATGAAAATTGGAATTATAGGAACAGGAATTGTTGGCAGGACTATAGCTTCAAAACTGGTTGAATTAAATCATGATGTCATGATTGGAACTCGTAATGTGGCTGATAAACTTGCAAATATAGAACCGGACGCCCACGGAAATCCACCGCTCGGCGAGTGGCTGAAAGCAAACAAAAAGGTTAAGCCGGGTTCGTTTGCTGAGGCAGCCGCTTTCGGGGAGGTCGTATTTAATGCTACAAATGGGAGTAACGAAAAGCGGTACATTTAACTTCAAAGTTGTGGGCATTTAATAATTTAATATACAATCGTAATTGAAATGAACAGCCTTCAACAAAATAAAAATCAGTATGTCACTGGTATTTAAAACTGTAACATACTGAATTTTAACAATTTTCAGATCATCCCTTTTTATTGCTGATCAAATGTCTATAATTTTCTTAAAATGTCTTGTTAGTACTGCAAAGTCTGCTCATTACTTACTTGCAGTAGCGTTTTGAAAATTAAAGGAAATACTTCTTTTTACATTATCCTTCTCAACTGTGATACGGAAATGCTGTTCCACACTGTTATTATCATGATCATGATAAAATCTGATAATCTCTTTGTCTCCAACTATTTTCCAATCCTTATACTGGCTATTTGCAAGTTTTTCCAGAACATTTGCAGGCACGGCAATATTAGTGGAAGCTTCCCGGCTTTCCACCAGTTCTCCTTTTGCAGTATAAACGGCCCACAGGTCATTACCTTCTTTGGTTTTCATGCTAACTTCATAGCGATCGAGTTTAACATCTGATGCACCGACATCGTATACCCAGCCATATTCTTTTAATGCATAGGGGAACTTTGACCAAGTTGCTGTATTGCTTATATCAAAACGAGTCTCGGCTGCTTTTAACACTGCTGCAGGAACCTGTTCCTTGGTAATTTTAGCATTTATAAGTGGAACCCGATCATTTTGACTGAAATCATGATCAATCTGTGCCAGGAGAGGGAACAAAAATCCGAATAGGGCTAAAACTGAAATCAATAACTTTTTCATAATTCTTTAAATTTAATTGTTAACAAATCTGCTATTATACAAACAATTCCTTTTGTAAAAAGTTTAATTAAGTATTCATTAGCATAAACGAAAATATTTTTTATTTATAATGAGACACTAATTTACCAAATATTTTTAAAGCTGAAGTAGCATTTCTGAAAGTTAAACAAAAAAATGATATTTTTACTTAATAATTTATTTCTTCATATTATAATAAATAAGTATAGAGAATCATGCATATTAATACAGTTTTGTTATATATTAATATTCGGGTTCTCCCTACCAGAGATTCCTCATTTCGTCACGCCAAGCGTGACTGCATTCGGAATGACAGGATATTTTTTAATTTAAGGGAAAAGAGAGGTGGTTCGCCACTGGCGAA
>JBEKDR010000108.1:0-14509 GCA_050014255.1 Bacteroidales bacterium
ATGAATTTATAACACCTGCATAAGGTTCAACATAGATACCCCGGTCAGTTGATTTTGTATAGTCTATGCATTTATTGTCGTGGCATATGCTGTTATGATAATCTTTAGTAATTTTTATCAGCGGTTTATATGCAAAATTTGTATAGTTGATCTCTTTCACGGTAGAAGGGCTCTCCCTGAAAAGATATTTCAAAACTCTTTTATACTGATTTGAATTATTGTAAAAGGTAGATTCATTCTCATCCCTGTTGTCGCCACTACTATTTGAGGTCACGTACGAGCCTTCATTGGTTAAGGGACTCAAAACAGTATCTTTCTGAATAAAATATAACTCCCTGGTTTTATCTTTCATATAGTAAAGGTCAACTATACCTGCCACAAGATATTCCAGGAAAACTTTACGTTTTACTGAATCAATGGTAATTTCTTTTGAAACATAATACTTTCTGTTATTTATCCTGTATCCTTTAATCTGTTCCGGAGTGTACATATGAGGAGATTGATTGAGGTCTTCAATAAAATCGCAGCTTAAACTGTTTTTATTATCTGATTGCAGCTTAATTATTCCCCTGAGTGTGTCAGAGTTGTTGTCAATAATATATCCGGGAAGGTACCCCTTTTGTCCATAAGTAACGATCGAAAGTTGAACAATAATGAGGCATAAAATGACGTATTTGTTTTTCATAGTTGTAACTTTGTAAGTAAGATTTTATTCGAAAACATCAGGTGCAGTAGATTGAATTACTTTATAAATATAATGATGATTATCTGTTTTTCAAACGGGCAATTATTCATTTAGATCAATTTCTTTGTCAAAAAAATGAAGAAATTGAAACCTAATCTATATTTTTTAAGTTAAACTGACCAGGAAGACGAATACTTTTTTATTTTTGTCTCATTAAAAGTGAAAAGGAATTGGAGCGAAGCACAAAAATATTATCAATTGTACTATTGTTATTATTGGTGAGTATTAATCCCGGGGCAAAAGAAAACAGTTTTGTCCTGATTGACAAGCTTGTGCCAAACAATGTACGGTTGACAAACAGTTATTCATCAGGGAGCGAGTTCGCAGGGGTTGAAAAAACTGTAAATGCTTTTTTAAGGAAATGGTCAATAGAAGGCGCTTCAATAGCCATTGCCAGGGATGGAAAACTGGTTTTTGCCCGGGGATTCGGATATGCCGATACCGCGTCAAAAACTGAAACACAGCCATATAGCCAATTCAGAATTGCCAGTATTTCAAAATTGGTTACAGCAGTTGGCATTATGAAACTTCAGGAAGAGGGAAAACTGGCCCTGAATGACAGTGTTTTTGGTTCCGGAGGAATTCTGGACGATCCGTTCTATGGAGAACCTAAAGACAGGAGAGTCTACAAAATAAACGTTGCCGAACTTCTGAGTCATGAAGGCGGATGGACGCAGCGCTATGGAGATCAGATGTTTATGCCATTAGTGGTTGCGGAGAAGATGGGAGTGAAACCACCGGTAGACACAAAAACTATTGTGAAATTTGCCCTTGAGAAAAGACTCCATTATACGCCCGGAGCCGGAAAGGCATATTCAAATCTTGGCTACAGTATTCTTGGTCTGGTAATAGAGAAAGTATCAGGCATGTCATATGAAGATTTTTGCCGTAAGACAATACTGGAACCTCTTGGCATTTATGATATGAAGATTGCCGGGAACCTGCCCTCAGAGAAAGCTCCCTTCGAGGTTACTTACTATGAACCTTCCGACGTTTTACTGAAACCTTCAATATATGGGACAGGCGAGATGGTAACACCCAGTTATGGAGGGAATGATATAAAAGCTCTTGGAGGAGCAGGAGCATGGGTTGCAACCGCTCCGGATCTTATGCGATTATTACTGGCTATCGATGGCTTTAAAACCCCTCCGGATATTCTTTCTGATCAAAGTATCAGATTCATGACAGATATTAATAATGGATTTGCGCCGGTAGGATGGAAGGGGACAGTTTTAGATGGCACGTGGTGGAGAACCGGTTCTTTTCCCGGCAGTGCCGGTATGATGAAACGGCAATCTGATGGAATATCATGGGTTGTTCTGTTCAATTCCAGCGCCTGGAATGGTCCTGAAATATACTCCTATATCAATAACATGATGTATCGTGTAATATCAAAAATAAACCCATGGCCTGAATATGACCTTTTCAGCTATTCCCTGCCAATACCTCTGAAGACAACTTTAAATGATTATTTGAGCAGGTAGTCATGTGTTTTACCGTAAATGTTAATCTTATCAGGGAGGAACTTGAAAACCGATACGGCGCTACCTTAATCGATCCTGACAAGTACAGGCCAAGTTATTATTATCATGCTTTCAGTCTCCCGTCTATCCCCGCCATATGCTCTGGAAATCCTTCAAAAATTAAACTCTTAAAGTGGGGACTAATACCCGCATGGACCAAAAATATTGACGAAGCGAATATAATAAGGTACAAGACTTTTAATGCCCGATCAGAGAGCATAGCTACGAAACCTTCGTATTCTTCTTCATTCCGTTCAAAAAGATGTATTATACCTGTTAAGGGCTTCTTTGAGTGGCAACATGTTGGTAATGAGAAAATTCCGTGGTATATTTATCATGCTGAAAATGAAGTGCTATCGATCGCAGGAATTTACGATGACTGGATTGAGAATAACACGGGTGAGATTTTCAGCACTTTCTCAATTGTTACAACCGAAGCAAATGATGTGATGGCAAGGATTCATAACTCCGGTAAACGTATGCCTGTTATACTCAGTAAATCATCAGAAATCCGATGGATTGACCTCTCCACAACAAAATCTGATGCCCTTGAAATGCTGGCTCCATCCCCTCCGGAAATTCTTAAAGCGCATACAATAAGTCCCTTGATTAATTCCAGGTCGTCAGACCGGAATACTCAGGAGCTAATAAAACCTTTTTCTTACCAGTCAAGGAATCTGTTGTTCTAAAAAATGGGTTTGCGGTTAGAGGTACGCGGTTTGCGGTAAATCCAACTTGACAATCAGTAACAAGTCCTCATTCAGAACTCCCTGTCGCCTCACCCCTCACACCAGTTATTGCGCTACAAACTCATAGGTCAGCATACCAAGCTGGATCCTGGGAGAATTGGCATCAGGATTAAATCTTGATAGAAGTGCTGTATTTACTGCTGTTTCAACAAGACACGGATCTGAAGCAGTGCTTTCTCTGTCGGCGACCTGTGCCTTCTGAACAATTCCATTCTGGTCAACTTCAATTGACAGGACTACTCTGCCTGATCCCTCACATTTATAGATCGGAATTGGCAGATAAAGATGATTACGGCCAATCAGGTCATAATAGATTCTTGTCGGACCCTTATAATTTGCAGCCATTTCCTGTGATGGAGTGGGTTTTACTTTTTCTTTCTCAACGAGCGTATCCTTTTCAACGGTAAGGTTTTCATCTCCTCTGGATTCATTCAGTTTTTTTTGTTCATCAATATAATTATCAACACCCAGTTTGCCGCTTTTAATAAGCTCCTCTTTGACCTTGTCTATATAATCGGAAGGATTTATCTTTTCAGTAGATTTGCTTGAAAGATTTCTGGCGATATTAAGCATCTCCTCATCCCCTTTGAGAACTTTTTCGACAGATGTTGCAGGTACCTCAATTATCTTTTCCTTTTTTGTCAAAGGTTCTGCTTCAGGTGCAAGCTCAACCTGATATTCCGCTGCTATAACTTTCTGTATTGATCTAAGCTGTAATGACATGAATATTATTCCGGCTATCAGATGAATAATCAGTGTACCCAGAATACCAGCCTGTTTCCCTTTAGTTTTTCTCATACAATGCGAAATTATAAATTATTACTTTTGTATCTGTATAAGTATCACTTAATAATAAGTACCATTTAATAATTTATGAGTATTTGCTATTTAAAATACTATATTAGAAGATTCCTCGCTGGCGCTCGGAATGGCAGGGCACACATGTGGTAAGATGGGTAGAAGTTGCGATTCGCTCAGGCGAATCGCAACTTCTACCACTGAACAAAAATGAATTGTCATTCCGAATGAATCCCGCATAGCGGGAAGAATGAGGAATCTCAACTCGAATTGCAAGATGCAAGAAATAAGAGAAAGTACCTCACAAAGGAACTCTGAGGGAAACCACTATTTGAATAAAATTTTGAATCCCCGCGAGCGCATTCTCCGTTGCTTGCTGCGGAGTCAGCGAGCATTAAGAATTTACATTAGGGGATCGAAGATTCTTCGTAGCTTGCTGCGAAGAGCTTCAATTGATTAAAGTAACTGGATTATTATGAAAAAAGAATTAATTCTTGAGATTATTCAGGAAAGATGGAGTCCATATTCATTTTCATCAGCTCCTGTTGAGGGATTTAAACTGAAAGCAATGTTCGAAGCCGCAGGATATGCTCCTTCATGTAATAATGAGCAACCGTGGCTATTCGTTTTTTCGACTCAGGAGGAAAAGGAGGTTTTCAATGATTATATAGGATTCATTTCAGACGGAAATAAAATTTGGGCAAAGAATGCTTATGCACTCATAATAAGTATGGCACGAACTAAATTCTCATATAACGGCAAACCAAACCGGTATGCTTTTCACGATACTGGCATGGCTGTAACAAATCTTCTTTTACAGGCCTTAGCTTTGGATGTTTATGTTCATCAGATGGGAGGCTACTCAGTAGACAGGGTAAAGGAATATTTCAGATTAGGAGATGATATAGAACCCGTAGCTATGATGGCAGTGGGATATCTTGGCGATGGATCATTTCTTACTCCTGAACTGTTAAAGAGGGATGAAATAAGGAGACCAAGGAAATCAGTTAATGAATTCGTTTTTAGGAACTCCCTTTCAGATCACGCATTTTAGTTAAAGAAGCAGTCTATTTGCTATTGCTATCGCTATCAGCTTTTTTAATCTTTTTTCTGACCTTGGGTTTGACAGGTTTATTGAACTTTTGATTTTTAAAAAGTCCGTTTTTTATCCCATTAATAAATTTTGCCCAGGCAAATGGATTTAAAAGGTTGTTGATCGGATATTGTCCCCTGGTGGCCATAGCTCCAAAGTTCTGTTCCATGGCATATCGGTAACCAGCTTCAGGAGATATATTGTAATTTCCTTGATTCGCTATCGCCACATAAATTGAAGCGATATTATCATTCATGTTTTCAATAATCGGATCTACAGGTCTTTCCTTGGTTATGTCTTTAATAAAATCACTGTAATTTTTCCAAGGCATTATATTAACTTCTTTAATTTGAATAGTATCAATGTCCAGAGCTATATCAACTTCACAATGCCTTTCTTCAAATTTTGTGGGAATTATTGTATGATATCTTTTAAATCCTAACGCCCGGAAGAAAATAGTATCCCCCGGAGCACTTGTAATAGAATAGATTCCGGTATTTTCACTGAGAGTCCCCTTTTTAAACTTCTTAGATACGACAGCAACGCCGGCTACAGGTTTATACGATTTATCTGTAATTATTCCGCTTACCTGAACATATTTCTCATTTTCAATTTTCTGGCCATAATTAGTAGAAGCGGCAATGATAAAAAGTACGATTGTATAGAAAAATTTATTCAATTAGATCAGTTGTATTATATAATTAAATCAAATGGCGATGCAAAATAAACATTATTGAATGTAACGGTGAAACTTTTAACTATATTTTAACTTGGGGTGTCAACAGATATCAATAATTAATCATTTGTGCCCTTATGACAGATTAAACTTATTCATCATATTAAAGTTTGGAAAATATTCCAATATTTGTGCCAGTAAATTTATGATTATTCTATCTGTTTTTACAATGACACAGTACTCAAATAACTCGATATTTTTAACTTTATTATAAAAGTTTATCACTAAAGCTTATGAAAAGAGTTTTATTGCTGGGTGATGAGGCAATAGCACAGGCAGCATTGGATGCAGGATTAACCGGCATGTATGCTTACCCCGGAACTCCTTCAACGGAGATAATGGAGTTTGTACAATCATCTAAAGATGCTTCTGCGCGTAACGTTCACAGGGAATGGTCCTCGAATGAAAAAACTGCCATGGAATCAGCGCTAGGAATGTCTTATGCCGGCAAAAGGGCCATGGTTGCAATGAAGCATGTTGGTCTGAATGTAGCTGCAGATGGATTTATCAATTCAGCCATAACCGGAGTAAATGGTGGTTTGATTATAGTATCGGCTGATGATCCGTCAATGCATTCTTCTCAGAATGAGCAGGATTCGAGGTTTTATGGAAAGTTCGCTTCTGTGCCATGCTTTGAACCTTCAACCCAGCAAGAGGCTTATGACATGGTATTTGACGCTTTTGATGTCTCGGAAAAATATAAGTTGCCGGTTCTTTTCAGAATAACGACACGTCTGGCTCATTCAAGAGCCAGTATTAACTTAAGGGAGACCCTCCCACAGAAAAAGCTTTCCCTTCCTGTTGACCCGCTGCAGTTTGTTCTGCTTCCGGCTATTGCAAGGAAAAAGTATAAATCTCTGCTTTCGGCGTACGAATCATTAAAGTACGAAAGCCGGATTTCAAAATATAACAATTTTACAGACGGAAGAAGACGAGACCTGGGAATAATAGCATGTGGCATTGCATATAACTACTTTTTAGAAAACGTGCGAGAATCTGCGAATGATTTTCCAATACTTAAAATTTCGGCATACCCTTTTCCAAAGGAGCTGATTAAGGATCTGACCGGAAGATGCAATGAGATTCTTATTCTTGAGGAAGGAGCCCCGGTTCTTGAAGAGGCCCTGAGAGGAATCCTTGACGACGGGATAAAAATCTATGGCAGACTTGATGGGACAGTTCCACGTGATGGAGAATTAAACCCTGCCATTGTTGGAAAAGCCATCGGTTTACCTATAAGTTACGGACAGGATGTACCATCGCTGGTTAAAATGAGGCCACCTTCCTTTTGTAATGGATGCGGGCATGCTGATATGTTCAAATCTTTAAATGAATCTATTAAACCCTATGGTAACGGACATGTTTTTTCAGATATAGGTTGTTACACACTTGCAGCACTTCCCCCATATAATGCAATCAATTCATGTGTTGATATGGGTGCTTCGGTAACCATGGCCATTGGAGCTTCCGATGCAGGACTATTCCCCTCAGTGGCTGTAATCGGTGATTCGACTTTTACTCATTCAGGGATGACTGGTTTACTCGATGCTGTCGTAAAAAATTCATCTGTAACAATCATTATATCAGATAATTCTACTACCGGAATGACAGGCGGTCAGAAATCACAGGCTACTGGCAGGTTGGAACAGATCTGCTTAGGGATCGGAGTTAAGAGGGAACACCTGAGAGTCATTGTCCCCCTGCGTAAGAATCATGCAGAAAATGTACGTATCATGAAAGAAGAATTTGAATATAAAGGAGTCTCTGTAATTATTGCATCAAGGGAATGTATTCAGACAGCTACTAAAAGAAAGAGAGCGGATAATTCAAATGAATAACTCTATAACCTTAAAGATGAAAAACGATATTATATTATCTGGAGTAGGAGGCCAGGGGATTTTGTCAATTGCCGCAACAATAGGACTTGCAGCAGTTGCTAACGATCTGTTTCTGAAACAATCGGAAGTTCATGGTATGAGCCAGCGCGGAGGTGATGTTCAGTCGCATCTCAGGATTTCTGACAAACCGGTCGCATCGGATCTCATTCCTTATGGAAAGGCGGACCTGATAATTTCTGTTGAACCAATGGAATCACTCAGGTACCTTCCATGGCTATCGGACAAAGGATGGCTGGTAACCAATTCGAATCCGTTCATTAATATTCCTGACTATCCCTCATTAGATGAGATTCTGAAAGAGATAAGAAAAATAAAAAACCATTTTATTATTGATGCAGACCCAATTGCAAAAGAAGCAGGATCAGCACGATCGGGTAACATAGTAATACTCGGTGCCGCTTCACCTCATATAGATATGCCATTTAAAAGTTTGGAAGATGCTATAAGAAAACTGTTCGGAAAAAAGGGTGATCAGATTGTTGATGCTAACCTGAAAGCTCTTAATGCAGGTCGCGAATGTTCATCCGGTTTCGGAATTTGAACGCTGCATTAACGTAAATTGCATCAGTGGTTCGTTTTCCGGGATTATAAGGATTTGTTCTCCGCCAATTCAGTGCCATCTTGATATTATTGCTAAAATTATGGATGATTCATATTCAAAAGCAGAAAAATTTTTATCAGTTTCCTCACAGTATAAGCTTGGGAAACTTATTACAGAATCTTCCCATCCCTGTACCAGAGACCTGTCGTATCTTTCATTAAATAATCTTTCTGAGGCTGTTGTAAAGCTGAAAGAACTTGACAATTCGACAATAAAAGTCCTGGCAGAAAAGTTATCACAGATTTGTTACCTGAAGGATATTATTAAAGAGACATTAAACTCCGGAAATAACATCTTCTTCTGCGGATGCGGAGCTACAGGAAGATTATCTCTTACTATTGAAACACTGTGGCGACAGGTACACCAGGGAGAAGATGTTGAAAACAGGATATTCAGTTTTATGGCAGGAGGAGATGTTGCCCTGATCCGTTCAATAGAGAACTTTGAGGATTTCCCCCAATATGGTGCCAGACAATTACAGGAAGCAGGATTTAAAGATGGTGATCTTTTGATTGGAACGACAGAAGGCGGAGAAACGCCATTTGTCATAGGTGCTGTTGAAAAAGCAGCAGAAATTTCAAAGAGAAAGCCATTTTTTCTTTACTGCAACCCCGATGATCTGTTGTGCGAGGTAGCTGAAAGATCAAAAAGAGTCATTGAGAACAGAGATATTGAAAAGATTAATCTAACTGTCGGACCAATGGCAGTCACAGGAAGCACAAGAATGCAGTCTTCGACAATTCTGCTTGCAGTTGCCGGGATAGCTCTATTTTATTATGACTCAGCCAATGAAGTTATTGAGCATGAGATTAATGCTTTTATTAAATTTTGGGATTCTGCAGATATAAACTTTATCGGGAAATTTATCATCCGGGAATCTGAATGTTATATGAAAGGCGACTTTTTACTATATGAAACAGATAATGAATTAGGTATAACCGTAATAACTGATACCACCGAAAGGTCTCCAACCTTTAGCCTGTACCCTTTTGAGAATGTTCATGAAAAAGATATGAATCTATCGCTGTGTTATCTTTTCTTACCCGACAGTAATTCGAGTGAAGAGGCATGGGAAAAATTATTAGGGCGAACACCGAGGACTCTTGAATGGCCCGATATAAATGGTATTGCATCCGGAGAACGTTTACTGGGTTTTGATTTCAGCCATAATGTACTATCAAGGAGAGCAAGTCAGCTAAAATCAGCAATCCAGCACAGGTTTATAATTCTGGACAATAAAGGCGGAATTAATTTTGTTCTGGATGATGAAAGTCAGTATTTTGTCACTCCTTTTTCGATGCCATTGTTCAAACATCTGGTTCTGAAAATGATCCTGAACACTCATTCAACTCTTGTAATGGGACGAATGGGAAGATATGAAGGTAATATAATGACATATTTAAGAGCGAGTAATAATAAATTGATAGACAGAGCGATAAGATATATAGATTTGATTCTGAAAACAAAAAAAATCAATCTTGCATATAATGAACTGGCGCATGCCATGTTCGAAATGATTGAAAAGACTCCTGCCGATCAGTCAATAGTGATGGCAACTGTTGCTGAGATAGAAAATCGTAATATTATAAAAGGAGGATGAGTTGGAATCCACCAACCTCTGCCTTTCGGGGTATGCATTGATTGCAAACACATGTGATTCAGCTTTCTTCAAATAAGCAGGGACACAGTGCATCGTGTCCCTGCCATTCCGGAAATGCAGCGATTGATTTCCGCTTCAACTCACTCTTCATCTTTGCCCGGGTCAGCTTTCCCGGCTTTTTCACCGTTTCTGAGCAGGACAAGATCACTAAGAACAATCTCGGTGATATACTTTGTTACACCCTTTTTGTCCTCATAAGTGCGATAGACAATTCTTCCTTCGACAGCGACCTCTTTACCCTTCTTCAGAAACCTTCCGGCAATATCTGCAAGGCCGTTCCATGCAACAATATTATGCCAGGTCGTTTCACTTACTCTTTGACCATCAGCATTTTTGTAGCCATCTTTCGTGGCAAGAGTGAAATGTGAGAATTTTTTGCCGGTTTCTGTTGTCTTTGTTTCCGGATCCTGACCAAGGTTCCCGATCAGTGTGACTCTGTTTGATAATGAATTCATGACTTTAGGTTTTAAATGTTAATAATGTGTGATTTCTTAGCAAACTTAAGTCATCGCCTGATAATGATTCGGTTAGTAATCATTTATAGTCATTTGTATCCGTTTGAAAACGTTTTTTTATATCTTTATCAAAACATTAGTGCTGTGGAAAAGAAATGTCTCGATTGCGGCGACACCATAAAAGGCCGTACCGATAAAAAATTCTGTTCTGATCAGTGCCGGAACAACTACAATAACAGGCTGAACCGCGACTCGAACAATTTTGTCAGAAATGTGCATGGCTTGTTAAGGAAGAACAGAAGAATCCTTTCTGACCTTTATTCCGAAGGTAAAGTGAAAGTTCATAAGGATGCTCTTTTTGCCCTCGGATATAACTTCAGTTTCTTTACCCATATTATTGAAACATCAGGAGGACAAAAGTTTCATTATTGCTTTGAATACGGATATCGTGAAACCGGAGACGATTTCCTCGAATTAAGACAGAATAGTCAATATATAGAGTATCAGTAAATTTCGGATTTCAATCCGCAAACCTTAATCCGCAATCCGAAATAATCAGATCGGATTTCCTTCCTGAGGAGGCGTATTTGTTTTATCCGTTATTGGTACCAGATAACCATAGTACGTGACATTATCAATTTTGAGACTGGAGACCGAGATACTGCAATAACCGTTTTTGCTGATCGTGATAAAAACATCAAATGTATTTGATCCGCCATTGTTTACCTTCATCTTTACTTCATACGATCCTTTTGATAAGTTATCAGTTACTGCATAACCTACAGCTCTTCCACGAATATTTATTGCAGATATAGGTTTTATATCAAATTGCCGGCCCAGATAAGCGGTATTCAGTATGGCTTTTTCCCTGTCTACAATTAGAAAATTAGCTCGTGGTATAAGCTCTCTTATACCACCATAAGTCAAATATATCCGATCAAACTTGATTATATACCTTTTTGACTCAACAGCATTCTTGATCACCGCCTGGTCTACAAGCTTTTTCTCTTTTCGAAGTTCAGCCCTGGAAGAATTTGCCTCTTTGGTAGTCGAACAGGATGAGATTACCACAAAAGATAAAAGTATTGTGAATAGCTTTTTCATGGCGTGTATTTTATTGAATACTATTCAAATATCATGCCACAGTCTTAGCTCAACCGGTTTATTGGTTTTTTAAGAAAGGAAAATAGTATGTTAAGTTTTCTTTGGTAAGCTTTGCTCCGTAACCAGAATCCTCAAAAGCTTCACAGTATTTAATTTTAGCACCTCTATCCGTACCATAAAGTTTAATCAGTATGTCCCGATAAGGAGTGGCATCATACTCTCCTTTTCTGGTCTTTCCCAGCCATATCCTGCGATCGGCATCAGACGCAGGAACCTGATCCAGTATTCCCTGATTAAAGGGCAACCACTCGTACATCTGCGATTTGTGCTGATGAAACATATCCATTTTCTTTTCTATTACATCATCTATATCAATGGCTACATCAGCTTTAAAGGGTTCAGGATGCTGAAATCCATCACTCATGAAGAGGAACATCGGATTCTTCTTTAAATATGGAACCTCAGGCAAAATGGTCGGAACAGTGACCATATATGCCGCATCAAGTACGAGCACTCCGGTGTACCTGTGATCGGGATGATAATCGTATGGTCGCGGAAAGATGACAATATCTGCTTTTTGCTCCCTGATAAGTTTTATGACCTGTAACCTGTTTTCATAAGTCGGCATTAATTGTCCGTCATGATTATCAAGCGTTATATACTTAACGCCGATAACTTCGCCTGCCTTCCGTGCCTCTTCACGACGGATTTTTGCAAGCTTTTCAGCAGGGATTGACTGGTGCCCGGCGTCTCCATTGGTAAGTGAAACCATCATGACATCCCATCCCAGCTGTGCCCATTTATAAGCTACTCCTCCGGCTCCGTCAGGATCATCAGGATGAGCCCCGATAATTATTACATGAAGTTTCTGCTGGCTCTTTTCCTGTGCCAGCGCTTTTGGCATTATTGCAAAAAGCAGTGCTAACTGAATTATAAAAATTGATTTCATTTTAAAAGATATTTAAGATTTTAGAACGTTTATTTGATTTCTGAATTGTCGGTTCAGAGTTTATTTTGCTAAGGTAATTATTTATTGCAGTTTGATTCACTATTCTATATTTGAAAAAAAACGTAACCTGTGTAACTTTTTCGTCATTATTTCCGTTATAATATAATAAGTTTTAATGTAATATAATTACTGACCTGTCGATTTAATAAACTTTAAAGTTAAAAAACATGAAAAAATTATTTGCAATAGTATTTGTAGTTCTCGTATCAATTCCGGCATTCTCCCAGATTAAATTTGGTCTGACAGCCGGTGTAAGTACTAACTCGTTGTCTATGCCGACAATAAAAACCATAACTTCCGGAACAACTTCCTTCACTGTTGACGCAGTGACTTCAGCGAAATACGGTTTTCAGGGGGGAGCATTTGTTCGTGTTACCCTTTTTGGCTTTTATATTGAACCGGAATTGTTGTTCTCAACAAGAACTAATGAATATACAGTTACTAACGTTCAATCAACTCTAGCGACTGCTGCGAAACAGAACTTTAATAAACTGGAGATTCCTGTTATGCTGGGCTTTAAGCTAGGTCCGCTTCGTCTGAATGCTGGTCCTGCTGGTTCACTTTTAATTAATACACCAAAGGATCTGATAAGTAATCCGGATTATAAAAATAATTACAACAGAATGACTATCGGCTATCAGGCAGGAGTTGGTTTTGATTTATTTAAGCTTCTTACTTTTGACTTAAGATATGAAGGAAGTCTTAAAAAGTATCAGAACCAGATCGAAAACCTGACAGGGACCAAAGTTAACCTTGATGACAGACCTAATGCCTTCTTATTCAGCGTAGGTATTATGTTCTGAAAAGAATTATTTAGATAACAACATTCTAGCTGCAACAAGAAGGAGAAGTATCCCAAATATTTTTTTTAGCACCGCTTGTGGCAGATTCAATGCAATCTTCGACCCAAAATAGGAACCGACCAGGAAAAACAGGGCAAGGACAATTGCAAATTTTATATTTACATGACCCTCTTTATAATAATTGTAAGCAGCAATTATTCCGACAGGAGGTAACATCACAGCAAGACTGGTTCCCTGAGCAGTCTGTTGACTTATTCCCAATAAAAAAACGAGCGCTGGAATCATTATTATTGCACCGCCAATTCCTAGCATGCCTGCCATTAAACCGGTTATGATTCCAATTGCAATAAGAATCAGTAGCATTGATGTCGACATTTTCATTTAATGTTAGTTTAAAATCAATCTCCACAAAATTATTAAAAAATCTGGGCCCACGACAAAAGACACACGACACAAGGAAGAATATAATTGCGTTTCTCCATGCGTCGTGGATCGTGTGTCGTGAGTCTATTGTTTTGTGACTTACAACAATATCCTTAAATTTGCCGTGAATGTGAAAGACTATGAAGCATAAGAAAATACTCTATTTTTTAAGTGGAACAACAATTGTTGCTATATTCATCTTGATTATAATATACAGGAATCTGTTCGGTTTAAATGTTATTACGGATAAACATAACCAGGTCATCTACATTCCTACCGGTTCTTCCTATGAACAGGTGATGGATACTCTTGAATTAAAACTGATAATAAAAAACCGGAATGTTCTCGATTGGCTTGCTAAAAAGAAAAAATACCCGGCAATGATAAAACCAGGCCGATATATCATAGATAAAAATCTGAGCTACAATAGTTTAATCAATCTTTTAAGATCAGGAAGACAGTCAACTGTTGATATTACTTTTGGTAATTTCAGAACGTTGAATCAGATTGCCGGGAAAATAGGCAGACAATTAGAAGCCGACTCGTCACAAATAATTGGTTTTCTTTCCAACGACTCAAATTTTGAAGCTGATGGATTCAAAAAAGAAAACATCATTTCTCTTTTCATCCCAAATACTTACGAATTTTACTGGAATACAGATGCCAAAAGGCTTTATAAAAGGATGCTTAAGGAGTACAGATTATTCTGGAATGATCAGCGGCTTTCAAAAGCAAAGGAAAAAGGACTGGATCCGAAAGAGGTCTCAATCCTTGCTTCAATTATTGATGATGAAGCATCTAAACCTGAAGAAAAACCACGCATCGCCGGTGTCTATCTTAACAGGTTAAGGAGGGGCATTCCATTACAGGCAGATCCCACAATTATATTTGCTTTGAATGACATTTCGGTTA
>JBEKDR010000109.1:0-14492 GCA_050014255.1 Bacteroidales bacterium
TTCAATCTGATAAAACAGCTTGGGAATATGATTAACAATAATCCAGAAATTGATTTATCAAAGTTTGATGATTTATTTAACGTTTTAGATAATGGAACAAATTACTTCTACACCATTGGTGCAATCTTCATTGATTATGCATTTAAGATTGGAGGAACAAATAAAGTCTTAGCATTATTTCAATATCCAGATTCTACTGATAATGCAATATCTGCAATTGAGAGAGAATTAGGTATTAAAAAAAATCAGATTGATTCATTTCTAAAAAAATATGTTCAAAATTATAAAGGCGATTAAAACCATCATGATAGGTGACTTTCTTAATCAAAAGATTTTACCGTAATGTTCAAAGATGTATAGCCAGTTTCAAAATATTGGTCAAAAATAACCCAGAGGCATTTTTTCCAAACCCAAAGCACAGGGTTTATGCAGCGAGATAATCGACAGGACTGCCTCTTTAAATACAATCGTGCGGATATGAAGTTTATTTGCCAAAGAATATCGTGAATTTATTAGAAGCAATAGAATCAAATGTTTTCCAACTTCTTTGGCTGGGTTTCATTGGATTTCTCATTGCTATAGATAAGTTGGCGTTAATATTCAGTGTCGTTTAGAAACACAAGGCTCCGGATAGACAAAATAATTTTTGTCCCCACCAGGTAGGCTATAACCAATTAACACTCACTTTCATTTTTGTTAAAAGATTAACAATGGCATGAATTTTGTTTATTATATTGTGAACCAAGACCTAATCTTTTAAGAAAACATTTGTTTTCAAGTATCAAGCTAACTTTTTTATGTGATAAATTAAGGTATTGTGAGAAATACTATCATATTTATTTTGATTCTTATTTCCTTCAGTTGCAAAAAGGACGCAAAGATTCCCACTGATTCAAGATTAAGAGCACCGAGCCTTAGTAGTTTAATTGATAATCAAAAAGTGACTTTAAAATACTTTTCTCAATTTACTGCTGACAGACAATTTCATACTGACATATTGCTACCATACAAATTAGTTGACCCGGATTATTTTGATATTTATGAATCCGAAGGACAACTAAATAAATTTAAAGAAGTCGTTGAACTTATAAATAATAATAATTACGAATACACTCTTAATGACTTAAATAATAACTCAACATACTATTTCTATGTTATAGGAAAAAAGGAAGGATATAAGCCTCTCTATTCAGATACAATAATGATTATACCAAATCAAAAGTTAACTTTTGAGACGCTCATTACATTTAATAATAATCAATCCATAGTTTCAGTTTCCTATTCACCTGCTACCAACAAAATCGCCTATGTAGATAAAAACTATGCATGGAATGGTGGAGAGAATTGCTGTATGGCAGTTTCGATTATTATATCTTCAATTGATAATCAAAACTCTGAACTATTAGCGATTGATTCTGATGACCCCGATTGGTCATCCAAAGGGGATAAAATTGTATTTGCAGAAGAAACTATAGGACAAGGATATTATTCCCAGATAGCAATATATGATGTAATGTCTAAAGCAATTATCAAACTTACAAATGACACTACTTATTATTATAATCCATCGTTTTCACCATCCGATGATAAAATCCTTTACCAGTCAAATAAAAACAGACCAGATATAAATTCTACTAATATTTGGTTGATGGATTTAAATACTTTAAATACTGAACTAATCACAGATTTATCAAAGAATAATTTTATAGACGTTTCTAAACCTGATTGGATGAATGAAAATGATTTTATATTTCAGGGAACAAGTTCAAACAATATGACAAGCATTTATAAGTCTTCCATACTGACAAAAAAGATAGAACCATTAATTGAATCGAGATGGAATGATTATAATGCTACAATTTCGCCCAATGCTGACCAAATAGCTTTTATCAGCGATCGGTCTGGCAGCGAACAACTCTGGTTATACAACTTACAAACGAAAGATTATAAGCAATTAACAGGATATGACGATAATGAATATTTTGATGGAAATTGGACAAAAATTGATTGGATAGACAATAATCAAATATTATTCACATTCGGGGATAATAGATTAACAAAACTATTATTAAAATAAAAAAATTGGAACAATGAAATGGGGAAAAATAATAGCAATTCTTATCCCGATTATTTCAATCACGTGTTGTAAGAAAGATAATAGCATTGAGAATGCTGCATGTAATAATCTGACATCAGTAGACAGTTGGACAACAATTAGTTTAAAAACAAATTACACAATTCAAATACCATCTGGATTTAAAGGGTTAGGGATGGCTGGTTTTGAAGGGAACACCTTTTCTAAATTCTCAAATGACACCACAATTATACTGGAGTATGGATATTGCAATAACTTATTTTGTAACGATTTTGGGGATACATTACAAACCACTATACCCTTGAGTATAAAAGTTAAGGATAATTCAAACAATCTCGTTACGTTGGATAAAATTCAAAGATTTTGTCAAAATGCAGAAACAATTGGAGTACTGTATTATTCAAATGATAGCATTTCAGACAGTAAATTATACTGGAATAGTCGATTATACTGGAAGGATAATGGATTATTTAAGCAAGCTATGCAAATTAAATTTCCAGCATCAGGATTAGAAACAGTTAATGAAATAATAGAAACCATTAAGACAAGATAAAACGCAACCCAAAAACGGCTCAAACGCAACTTTTTCACTAATAGAGTATCTAATGATTAATAAACTACATTAAGAATGAACATGAAAAGCAGAATCATATTCTTGTTAATAACCACTTTAATGGTATTCATTCTGTCCAATTGCAAGAAGGACAATATTGATAATTCGGATAATTCTAACGCTAAAGTTAAAGGATGGGAAATTGATTCCTCTGATTTTATATATAACTGGATTTCACCAACTGATGTGGATTTTCTAAATTCAAAAACTGGATATATTCTTGGTTCAAACGGGTATTTGCTTAAAACAACCGATTATGCAAAGTCATGGATAAAATCTTATATCGAAACTGATTCAATAGGTGTAATGCCAAGTTCAATTTCATTTATAAATGATTCAACTGGATACATTTATGGAACTTGGAATGTTCTCAATGGAGATTTTTACGGTATATTATACAAGACTGTTGATGGCGGCAATCACTGGACAAAACAATACTATGATTCAGCATATCATTTGCTTTCAATGAAATTCTTTGATTCAATGCATGGTATTGCAATGAATTGGGTAAATTCTGGTACTTATGTCATGACAACTGCCAATGGTGGTTTAACCTGGGAAACTGCAAATCTGACCTTAGACCAATCATTCAATAGGTTGTTTTATCTGGGAGAAATATGTTACGCCACAGGTATAAATCAAAGAATTTTTAAAAGTGTTGACCATGGATATTCGTGGAGCACTATTAACGCACCAAAAACTTCATCAAATTTTCTTCGTGGATTCTATTTTATTGATGAAAAAAACGGATTTGTCGATTGTGTAGATAAGAAGTACAAAACAACTGATGGTGGAAACACATGGCAGGAAATTAATTTTCCTTTCAACGGTTTTTCAACTCCATTCTCCCCATTTGAATATTTTCATTTTTGTAATTACAGTGATGGAATCTTAATGGTTGATAGTAGCGCATATACTGGTGGTGATTTCCCTTCTTTTATAGGAACTTATGTTTATACGACATCAAATGGTGGCAAAAATTGGGTAAAGTCAAATTTATTAAACCAGTTTTCATTTGGTGCAATTGATTTCATATCAAATAACTTTGCGTATTGCATCAGTATTAAAAATATTTATACGTTACAGAAAAAATAAAATCGCCAACACCATGAAAAAATATGGAATCTTTCTTTCAATTGTTGCTCTATTGATTGTTTTTAGTTGTTCAAAAGATAAATCTTATGAACTACTATGTATTAATTACCAGGCAAAAACAAATGTGAATGATAATAACGTGATAAACGATAAAATAGATTATAAAGACATACTTGGTTATGATACAACCAATTATACTTTCTTGATTGATAGCAATGCAATAAATAAAATCAGGAAATATTTCTTCCCCTCAGGCGGACTGCCTTTTTCTGTCAATGTTATCGGAGAGACAATTTATTCTGGTGAATTCTTTCCGAGTTATTCTAACTCGTTGCCATATGGCATAACAATTGACCCAGAATCATCATTGATTGGCAATAAATTAACCGTTAATATTGATTACGGATTCTGCAGAACTGATAACCAATTGGTAGACCCAAGAAATGATAAACGAATTATTGCTGTTTTGCAAAAAGATAAAAAACTTATTAAAATAGATTTATAATTCCAGGTAATTGTTTATTAATGGTTTAATAAATAACTATATGAGGATATTTTTATTAATATTTTCTGCAATTATTTTATTGACTTATGCTTTCGGTTGTAAAAAGAGCGAGACTGCATCAATTAAGAAAGAAAAAGTCAGAAAAAAAAGAATAAATTTACAAATCAAATCCACCGTCAAACTGGGTGGCTCACTTTGGGCAGGAACTGTGGCTCACTTTAGTCAGGAATAATCACCACCCTGTATTTGAGGTATTAAAATATAGTCCGTTTATTTGTGATAGAGGAAAATGAAGCGTAGAAACCTTCACGTTAGAAAACTTCTACATTAAAATCATAATATTTCTTACACATTTTAGAGGTTATTCTTTCAGGATTAACGGCATAATTTAATGAGAACCAATAAAATAAAATAGGTTTTTGTTACTTAATTGCTTAACTTGCGATGCAATGCAATTAATTTAGGTTAATTATTAATGTACATTTCTTATTTGAATCGTCTTTTCTTGATTAACCTATTACTTCTCATCTATTCGGAACGTCAGACTTCTCAAATCCGTTCCCTTCGTTAGCAGGTGCAATTCGGAGCACTGAAATTTCAAACGAAATTTAAATTATTTCGGATGAAAACTGAAATTGACGAAAAAATAATTACAAAAACAATTCATTGTGAAATGGAATTTGCATGTCTACAAAATGGTGCAAATGTTTATTGTAAATATATTTAAATACTCCAATTTTAAAACAAACAATTATGTCAAGAAAAGGGATGAGTAAAAAAGGGAAATTGAATGAGTTACTCATTACTAACTTAGAAGTGGCAGATGAGTTACTCATTGCTAACAAAGAAAATGCAGATGAGTTAATCGATGCAAACATAGAGAAAGCAAAACGTGCAAAAGAGTTAGTCATTGCAAACGTAGAAAAAGCAAAACGTGCAGCAGAGTTAGTCATTGCTAAGGTGGAGAAAGTAAAACATGCAGCAGAGTTAGTCATTGCTAACAAAGAACTTGCCTTTCAAAACAGCGAGAAACAAAAACGTGCTGCAGAGTTAGTCGTGGCTAAGGTAGAGAAACAAAAACGTGCAGCAGAGTTAGTCATGGCTAACATAGAAAAACAAAAACGTGCTGCAGAGTTAGTCATTGCTAAGGTGGAGAAAGCAAAACATGCAGCAGAGTTAGTCATTGCTAATAAAGAACTTGCTTTTCAAAACAGCGAGAAACAAAAACGTGCTGCAGAGTTAGTAATTGCTAAGGTAGAGAAAGCAAAACGTGCTGCAGAGTTAGTCATTGCAAACGTAGAGAAAGCAAAACGTGCTGCAGAGTTAATCAATGCTAAAGTAGAGAAAGCAAAGCATGCAGCAGAGTTAGTTATTGCTAACAAAGAACTCGTGCTGGCAAATAAACAGGAAAAACTTGCTAAAGAAAAATATATCGAATTATATAATTTTGCACCAACGGGTTATTTTACACTTACCAGAGAAGGCAAAATCATCGAGTTAAACCTCTTTGCTTCGCAAATTCTTAACAAAGAACACTCTTTTTTAAAAGACCGTTGGTTTGGCAATTTTGTTTCAGATGGTACAAAACCAATCTTCAATCACTTTCTTGAGCAAGTATTTAAAAGCAAAACCAAACAATTATGTGATGTGACGCTGTTAACAGATAGCGACTTACCTAAGTATGTTTACCTTAGTGGTATCGTTACCAAAAATGCAGAACAATGCCTTGTAAGCATAGATGATATCAGTGAACGCAAAAAGGCGGAAGAGGAATTGGAAAAGTCTGAAATGTTACTCAAGAGTGTTATTAACTCCTCTGAGAATCTCATTCTTGTCGTTAACAAAGATTTAAAAATTCTAATGTCCAATTGGAAATCTCCCATCTATGCTGGCTCTACTGAATTCCCCATAGGTTCTCATTGCTATGAGGCTTTCATTCATCGAGATTCGCCCTGTGAATCATGTCATGTCTTTGGGGTCTTTAACACTGGGAAACCGATTCGTGTAGAATATTACAACCAAAATACCAAACTGTTCAAGGAAGTAAATGCTTATCCAATATTTGACGAAGGCAACAATGTCACAATGGTTGTTGAAAATGTGCAGGACATCACTGAACGCAAGCAAATAGAAAAGAAGTTGGTTGAAAATGAATCTTCATTACGGAATGCACAGGTAATCGCCCAAATGGGTAGTTGGGAATGGGACATGGTTACACAAAAAACCAAATGGTCAGATAACTATTATACTATTTCTGGATTTAAGTCCACCGAAGTTGAACCATCATTCGAATTATTCAGAAGCAGAATTCACCCTGATGATGTCCATTTTCTTGACGAAAGTTTAGATAACCTAATGAAGGATAAGAAACCTCACAGTCTTGAATTACGGTCAATTCAACCTGACGGCACGTTTAAATGGATTCAAAACAATATATCTCCTATTGTTGAAGATGATAAACTTGTTAAATTGGAAGGTGTAATTATCGACATCACAGAGAGCAAGCAGGATGAACTTGAACTAATCAAAGCCAAAGAAAAAGCCGAAGAAAGCGACCGCTTAAAATCTGCCTTCCTAACCAATATGAGCCATGAAATACGTACCCCAATGAATGGCATTCTTGGCTTTGCTGAACTTTTAAAAGAACCGAACTTATCAAGTGATGAGCAACAAGATTATATTCAAACCATGCAGATTAGTGGCGCTCGTATGCTCAATACTATCAACAATATTATTGATGTTTCGAAAATTGAATCGGGACTTACTAAAGTTGATATTAAGGAAACGAATTTAAACGAGAAAATTGAATTTACTTATAAGTTCTTCAAACCAGAAGTTGAAATTAAAGGGTTGCAGCTTTTGTTTAAAAATGGTTTACCATCAAAAGAAGCCATCATTAAAACAGACAATGAAAAAGTCTATGCAATACTGACTAACCTTGTTAAAAATGCCATTAAGTTCACTTATGACGGTTCAATTGAATTCGGCTATGAGAAAAAAGGGGATTACCTTGAATTCTTTGTAAAAGATACGGGGA
This sequence comes from Bacteroidales bacterium, assembly GCA_050014255.1. Taxonomy (GTDB): domain Bacteria; phylum Bacteroidota; class Bacteroidia; order Bacteroidales; family VadinHA17; genus LD21. The sequence continues at coordinate 7,346 of JBEKDR010000109.1, forward strand.
TAGGCGTTCCCCAGAATCAGAAGGAAATAATTTTTGAGAGATTCAGGCAGGGTAGTGAATCGCATAACCGAGGTTATGAAGGCAGTGGTTTAGGTTTATCCATAGCGAAATCTTATGTAGAAATGCTTGGTGGACAAATATGGGTGGATAGCGAAGAAGGGATAGGCTCGACATTTTATTTTACCATTCCTTACAATGCTGTATCGGAAAAAGAAATAGAAATAATAAATGCGGTTTCTGCGGAACATAAAGAAGTTGAACTAAAAAGGCTTAAAATATTGGTTGTCGAGGACGATGAAATATCGTATTCACTTCTAACAAGAATGCTACAGAAAATCAGTTATGAAGTTTTACATGCAATGACAGGAGTTCAAGCCATTGAGGCTTGTCGTGATAATCCTGACCTTGATTTAGTATTGATGGACATTAGAATGCCCAATATGGATGGAAATGAAGCCACACATCAAATCCGTCAATTCAACAAAGATGTAATAATCATTGCACAAACAGCCTATGGATTTTCAAGTGATAGAGAGAAGACAATAGAAGCAGGATGCAATGATTATATCTCTAAACCAATTAATATGACCTTATTGTACGAGTTAATCAATAAGAATTGTAATAAATCGAAGATTTGTTAATACGGTTATCACTTTCCACACTTTGAAGTACTTGTATTAATTTCAAAAATCATGCGACACTATCTTTTATTTCCTGGCCATCAGGATGGTATTAAAGAAACAGGCTTACTCAACTTGTGTCGCCTTTCTTTAGTTTTAAGGCCAGCTATTTAACTGTTGAGGTAGCAGTCTTATATTTCATAGGCTGCCTTATTGAATGGCAACTATATTAAATTATTAGTTTCCACTTATATTTATGTGAATAATGTAATTTCTTTCTGTAATTGTGTAATGCTTTTCGGAATGAGATGACTTAACTTTAGTTGGCAAAAATTTATTTACAATTTGAAGTTATTGGTATCCACTTAAATATAATTGATTTTCAATTACACACAACTTAGTCAAAACAAGATATGAGTAAAAAAGGGGAATTGGATGTGCTAATTGCGGAGAACGAAGAAAATGCCTTAGAGTTATCCGTTACCTACAAAGAAGCTGCCTCTGAAAACGAGGAGAAAGGGGAAGAATTATCAGAGTTGATCCTTGCTAACGAAGAAAATGCCTTAGCTTTAAGCCTTGCTAACAAATTAATTGCCACTCAAAACGAAAAGATAAAAGAATGGGAAGCAGAGTTAATCCTTGCTAAAAAAGAACTTGACTTTCAAGCAGAGTTAATCCTTGCTAACAAAGAGCTTAAACAATCACTTCAACTCAATTCTGACAAAGACCTTTTTATATCAATCCTTGCACACGATTTAAGAAGTCCGTTCAATGCGCTTCTTGGTTTATCAGAATTATTATCAGAAAACCTTCGCCAATACAATATTGGCGAAATTGAAAATCTCGTAAATCATATTAAAAGTTCAGCACAAAACACGTATATTTTGCTGGAAGATATATTGATGTGGGTAAGAACACAAACTGGCAAAATTTCTTTCGAACCACAAAAATTGAATTTTGCAGATATTTGTAAGGATATTCTTGAAATTCTAAAGCCAAGTGCCAATGCAAAAAAAATCACAATCAATTATTCTGTAACAGACGAAATAAATATCTATGCTGATATTGATATGCTAAAAACAGTATTGCGAAATCTTGTTACAAATGCAATAAAATTTACAAACAAAAATGGAGCAATAAGTATTAATGCTGTGGAAAATTCTGGAAATGTAACAATATCTGTTTCGGACAATGGAATAGGAATATCACAGGATAATTTAGCAAAACTATTTGATATTTCAAAAGTTCTTACAACTAAAGGCACGGCAGAAGAAACAGGAACAGGTTTAGGTTTATTGCTTTGTAAAGAATTCGTAGAAAAACATGGGGGTAAAATTTGGGTAAAAAGTGAAGTCGGGAAAGGGAGTGATTTTAGATTTGCGCTGCCACTATTTAAGAAACAAGCAAATGATATAAATAATTGATAGATAAATTGAAATATAAAGGTCTCTCTAAATGCTTGCGCTATCTTCCCTTTGTATCAGAATATAAATGATTGATAAAATTTCTATTGTGTCGATAGTAGCAATATATATAAACCATGCCCAATAATCATCATAAAAACTTGAATCAAAAAATATGATTGATCTCCCCTGTAAAACAGGGCAACGATTTATTGTCCTCATTTTTAGTGAAGCTGTATTAAATGATAAGACCCGATAAAATAAATTTGGATTAAATCACTTGATATTTCTTTAAAGCTAAAATTTTGGCTTTAAAATTATAGTACATTCATGTAATGCAATAAAGCTTAGTGCTGCAAATGTTAATATAATCCTCAAAATCACTTCAACATCTTGTATTGTCATATTGGTTTGTTTTAACCTATTAATAAATGAAAGAGTCCCATCAGTATTGCTCGTCAGAAATTGCATTCAAATCTTTTTGTATTTTTATCACATGAATTTAAGTGCACAAAAGCTCCGGAATAGTCTTAAAACTCTGATTGATTATTTTGTTACGCTACTCAGCCTGATTCTTCTAATTCCTGTTATCGCGATACTTTCAGTATTAGTTAAAATGTCAGGGAAGGGTCCGGTGATTTATTCCCAAAAACGTATTGGACGGTCAGGTAAGCCTTTCGACATTTACAAGTTCAGAACAATGCACTATGAAACTGATAAGGGAACAACGCTTCTTTCAGATAAAGGAGACAAAAGGATAACCAGGCTCGGACGATTTATGAGAAAACATAAATTTGATGAAATCCCGAACTTAATTAATGTTCTTAAAGGAGAGATGTCCTTAATAGGTCCGCGACCTGAGCAACAGTTTTATATTGACCAGATTGTTCGAATAGAACCCAGGTACAGGCAACTTCAAATTCTTAAACCCGGAATAACCTCATGGGGACAGGTAAAGTATGGTTATGCATCGAATGTCGATGAGATGATCAAACGGTTTGAATACGACCTTTTTTATCTTGAAAACAGGTCTCTTTGGTTTGATCTTAAAATTGCCTTTTATACTCTTGCCATAATTTTTAAAGGCCAGGGGATTTGAGAATAAAAGAATCCACTATTGCGGGAATATTTGTACTAAACTGATTGTCTATTAAAAAATAATAGCTAATCGGGTTTTCTATTCAAATTTGTTTCCAGACTTACATAAATCTTCATAAAATTAAAAATAATTGAAATGAATAAAATTATTGCTCTCTTTATTGTAGCCTTTTTTTTTATTTCATGCTCAAAAAAAATATATAATTCATCAAGCTGGCAAAGCAATAAAGTCACGATTGATGGCAAAATAAATGAATGGCCTAATCCATTAAGATTTTACGATCAGGAGACAGGAATCAGTTACAATATTACCAACGACCGCGATAACCTTTATTTTGTCTGCAGCATTACGAACGAATTTCTGCAGACAAAAATACTGCGTTCAGGTCTTGAATTTAAAATAGATACTCTCGGGAAAAAATCCCTTGGTGTCAGTATTAAGTACCCGATTGGCAATATATCGGTAACGGAGCTGAGACCAAATAAATCACAGGATAAAGAAGGTTCCGGTGAAAGACCCGACCGGTCAGCTTATAAGTTAAAACTTCTTGCCCAGGCAACAGAAATTCAGCTGGTTGGATTTAAACCACGTTTTGGAAAAATAATTTCTTTGGCCGTCCCTGGCAATTCAGGTATTTCAGCAGCAATAAATTTTGATGTGAATGGCATTATGAATTATGAAGCAGTAATTCCTTTTTCAACATTTTACAAAAATGAGCTTGCCCCATCTGATTCCAGCACTATATTTAACTTCCAGATCAAAGTTAACCCGGTTCCCAATTCAAATAATAGTTCGAACAGCGGAACCAGAGGTGGAGGAATGCGCGGAGGTGGAATGGGTGGTGGCGGAGGAATGCGCGGAAGTGGAATGGGCGGTGGCGGAATGCGCGGAGGCGGAATGCGCGGAGGTGGAATGTACGGAAGCAGGTCCGGAGACAGTGAAGGAAATGGTTCTCAAAGAAATGCCAACAATGCCAGTACCACAAAGACTACAATAAAACTGAAACTTGCTTACAGATAATTGAATTGACATTACATGGTTTCCGGTAATCGCCCGGTTAACTGCCTGTCAACCATCCATCCCGGATATTCGGGTGTTAAAGCGCTGACAGTATCCAATTCTTTTATTTCATCATTGGTTAACTGCAACCGGGTGCAAGCCAGGTTATCCAGAAGCTGCTCCTGGTTCTTAGCTCCTATAATAACACTGCCAACGCCGGGTTTATCTTTTGTCCACGACAAAGCAACCCTGGCTGCAGAAACTTTGTACCTTTCGCCGATTTTTGTCATGACATCAATTATATCAAAAGCCTTTTCTTTATTAATCGGAGGAAAATCAAAATTGTCTCTCCTGCTGCTTCCGGCAGTTTTGATATCCCTTGTATATTTTCCAGATAGGAACCCTCCTGCCAATGGGCTCCATGGCATAATACTTATTCCTTCACTGAGGGCCATCGGTACTATTTCCCTTTCTATGTCGCGACTGGCAATACTATAGAAATTCTGGGAGGCAACAAACTTTGACCAGCCCAGATTCCCAGCAATATTATTTGCTTTCACAACCACCCATGCCGGATGATTACTTACACCAAGGTAACGTACTTTCCCCGACCTGACAACATCCTCAAGACCCCTCATGGTCTCTTCCAATGGCGTTATGGGATCCACACCGTGAATGTACAACATATCGATATGTGAAAGACCAAGACGTTGCAAACTATCATTAACCGAATCCTGGATATGCAGTTTAGACAAGCCTACCTGGTTTGGTCCCTCTCCCATCCTGAGCCTTACTTTGGTTGCAATAAATGCCATTTGACGGGAAATCCCCAGATTTTTTAAGGCTTTGCCCAAAAGTGATTCTGCTAATCCTTCCGAATAAGCATTAGCCGTATCAAAGAAATTAATACCCTGGTCAATTGCCGTTTTTATTAATTGAGTCACTTCATCCTCAGGTAGCTGTCCTATAGCTTTCCAATAGCCTTTTCCTCCGAATGTCATCGTCCCGAGACAAAGTTCAGAAACCAACACGCCTGTTTTACCAAGTTGTTTATATTTCATAACATTAATTAGTTTTAATCGCAATTTTTAACAGAATTCCCAGGGATTTGTTCATTCTTCTCATATACCAAAGTATTCTTCATCAGCTAAGCAAATGCCATCAGATTTGCCTCACGATGTGGAATCAGATCGGTTTCCATGAAAATTTTAACATTTCAGGCTGTCAAGCCAGGCAGGTATTTCTCCAGGCCAATGGCTTCTTCAAATGCTTTTACGAACCTCATAAAAAAAGTTGAATAATCCACCTGATCGACATAATCATAAGTCTCATCAGGTGTGGAAGGGATATCTTCAAATTTATTAACCTTTGACGATTCCCCCATTTCTGATCCGGTAAAATCGATACGTTCACCATTAATCCGGTTGTAAAAATGCCAATTTTTTTTCTTATGGGTTTTTAAGATTTCGCCACCGAAAATGTCGTGTATCATCAAAGATATTATACTATCCTGACCATCTGTATGGCTTATATGAGTTAATCTCCGGTTGGATTCTGGTGCCTGGCTCCGTTTAAGTGCCTCATAAACAATCGTTTTATTAAACATATTCATTTGCATTTGTGATTAAAAATAGCTATCAGTAATTAAATATTCTATTAAAGATTATAGTTGCTATAAGCTTAAAACCAAATATTAAAATTAAAACAAATGAATGAAGGAAGTGTTGCAAAACTTTTATAAAAAGTTGCATTATTCACAGGTTCAGCAAATAGCCAAACCTCTTGAGATTAAAGTTTCCGTTTACCGGACTAAACCACCTGGATCACTCTACATGATGTTATTAAAATCATTAAGGTTAAAACCATCCGGATTGTCATTGGTGATTTTGCGGAAATTATAATAAAACAGATTACCTTCAACATTAAATAACATTTCGAAACATTTTCCTGCACCGGCACCCTGAGGGGGACCTACATGAAAATGGAATAATGTATTGATTGGGCTTGAAGCTAGTTTTTCCTGTATTTCTGAGGTTGAAAACAATTTAAAATCATACGGGTAGACTGCTTTAATTTTCTCAGGGGAATCGACATTTGAAGCCATTTTTTCTTTATTCAATAACAAAACCTTGTCTTTAAATCCAGTTTTGTTGTAGTATTTCAATCCGTTTATTGATATGGGGAAACGATCTTTTTCAAGGTTTTTTAAATGTATCTGCATGAATTTTATAATTGCAGGTATTGCATATTCATAGTCTGCATCAAGATCACCTGAGTATGAAAGAGGTATGCTGCAAAACTCAGGCATTTTTGTTAAATTGCCCGATGCATCGCCCAGTAACAGACTTATGTAACTGTAACTTACACCACCCGGATCCTTATCGTAAGCTCCCTCCGTCAGGACAATAAAAGAAAACGTCGGATCAACCCCTCGTTTTTCAAACTCTTTCTGGTCGATAAATTCATATCCGGTAGCTTTCCAGTACTTCTGAACTGCGTCTTTAACAGGAGCATTAAAAAAACTAACCCCGCTCTCCATCACAACACAGGTTTTGGAGTTTTTAAAATTGGCTATTTGCTGTTTAGTTGCAAGAGGGTTATTAGCCATTGCCACCAGAGCAAAGAATCCTAAAGAAAAAACGAAAATGCATTTTCTAAATAATTTACCCTTCATAACTGCAGATATAAGATTGAACAAAACTGGTTTTTTCATTATAGTGTTTTGTTAGTATTAACACACAAAGGTAGTTTAAATTGTCTTGAAGTCATGACGTCACGATGTCTTTTATGTTCAGTGTCTCTCAGTCTCTCAGTCTCTCAGTCTCTCAGTCTCTCAGTCTCTCAGTCCTTAAGTCGCTTTGTCCGCAAATCATCCCGGCATTACTCCACTCCGGTCGTGACCAATTTAAGTGATGTTTTATCGGCTCCGAAAATGATTTCATATAATTCAACTGTATTTGAAGCAGCTTTTACGGGTTGCATGCTTTTTATCGCATTCAGATCAGTCAGGGCATCAGTACTTTTTG
>JBEKDR010000110.1:0-14317 GCA_050014255.1 Bacteroidales bacterium
CCATACCAATGGTTAAAGAGAACGATGAATGGTCTGCATTAAAAACTCCTGGATTCTCTTGGTATAATAATGATTCAATAGATAACAAAAAAAATTACGGTGCACTGTACAATTGGTATACAGTCAGTGCAAATAAATTATGCCCGACCGGCTGGCATGTCCCTACCGAGGCAGAATGGACAACAATGACAGCATATCTGGGAGAAGTGGGATTTGCAAGTGATAAACTGAAGGAGGCTGGCACTGCTCATTGGAGAACCCCTAATACAGGAGCCACAAACGAAAGTGGTTTTACAGCTCTTCCTGGCGGGTATCGCAGCTTCGAAGGCATATTCAACTCCATCGGGATCTCCGGTTATTGGTGGAGCTCAACGGAGTACAACAGTAAAACTGTCCTCTTCTGGAACTTGCGTTATAAGTATAATATGGTTTATAAATACAACAGTGAAAAGTATTGCGGCTTTTCTGTACGTTGCATCATGGATCACAAATAGTAGAAAAAGAGCTGTTGAGCTTACAGGGGGACTCGAACTATTTCTGTATACCGCTTATAATCACCGTTTTACGAAGAACTATTTTTGACAGGTCTTGAAAAATACTCCTCTCTGTTTACACATGCTAGTAAAGTTAATTATTCTTTTGACCGGCAACAGCCTTTTTTGCTGCCTCTAGGTGAAGATTTACATCATGATCATAAATTGGTTTTAAATCCCAACTTTTTTGAAGAAACGCCAAAGCTTCTTGATATTTACCTTGTTTATATAATCCCCAACCTTTGGTATCCAGATAAAGATAATTATAAGGACTTAATTCCAACGCTTTATCAATTGTTACCATACCTTCAGTAAGGTTTCGATCCTTCTCAATTAGAAAAAAAGCAAGAATATTTAGCCTATCTGGATTATCAGGCTCTAATGAGAGTGCATGCCGATAATATTCCTCAGCCTTATCCGGAATGTTTGCGTCGGAGTAGATACCAGCTACGCCATCCATTATACTTGCCTCAGGAATAGAATTTTCTTTTCGAATAGAAATATATTTTTCAATATAATGATCCGCATCTTGTATATTCCCCTCAGATAATGCAAGAACCGCCTGCCCGTAAATAAGAGTAGGATCATCAGGAAAATCCCGTTCTGCCTTCTTATAAAGCATTTTTTCTTTTTTATACTGACCGGTTTTATGATAAGCATATCCAAGCTCAGTATAGTCAGGAACCCACATGGGTTTTGAACCCCATTTATTATAAATCTCAAGTGCTTTTTCAAATTCAGGGATGGCTTTGTCATATTGAGAAAGGCTACTATAACTCCAACCTAATTGATAATAAATAATTGGTTGCTGATCATCAATTTCCAGAAGTTGCATGCAGTATTTAGTTCCTTCTGATATTGGTTCAAAGTAACCAGCGTATATTAAATTTGTCCAGATTTTCTGTTGAACGGGCATCTGAGCCCTTTTTTCATAAATTATGCGACACCATCGTCCCCCTTCCTTATATAAACCCTGATTATAGTATGCAATGGAAAGCCATATTACTGCGTTTAAAAAAGCCGAGTCACTGTTTATTGCCTGCAAATACCATGTTACAGCCGCGGCATAATCTTTTCTTGCGAAGGAGTTATTACCATAAATATAGTACTTGAATGCTTCAGGAGAGTTTGTATTTGCAAACTGCCGGACATCGTGAGATAACTCTTTTTTCAATTTTGATATAATAAGGTAATCTTTTATCATCACCGAAAGCGAATCAACAATAGGCAGGATTTTCTCTGGCGTTCCATCTATTTGAAAAGACTTAAAAGATTCTTCTGTTTTAGAGTCAATTAACTGTGCATTTATTCGTATTGTATTACCCACCTCTTTTATACTGCCATTAATAAAAACATTGGCATCCAGTTTTTGTGAAATGTTACTGGCAACAGATGGCGTTATTGAAGCATAATTGGTAAGCCCTTTACTTTGAATCAGGTTGTTTATTGATTCTGTCTGACGGACTTTTAATTCTTCAGAGTTAGTTAGAGAAGTTATTAATTCATTTTGTATACCATCTTGCCATATATTCCAAGTAGTATCATTTGTCATATTCTGGAATGGCATAACAGCAATAGAAATTCTTCCTTCAGCATCTTTTATATTTAGTAATTTATCTCTGCTAAAAATCTTTGAATAAGCCAGCACTGTTGCTAACAAAACTGCTATAATAACAACAGCTGAAAATATCTTGCGTCCACTTAGTTTGGTAGATTTTCCCTTCCTTTCCGTTTTCTCTTCTTTTTCGAATTCCTCCGGCTCCTCACCGAGATGAGCAGATTCTTTTATCGGTATTGTTGCTCTTGTTTTTAATCCAGAAATTATCTCTTTTATTGAATTAGCAACTTTATTGATCTGATCTCTATAATAAGTTTTATTGAGGTTTTTATCAGGATTATCCGATGGGTTTAATGGTCTGTTCACACCTGCTGACTTATATATAAAGTCAACACTTCGAAGCACGCTTCCCAGAATGGATTCACATAGTTTTATGTCATTAGTGTCCAAGTCATATATCCGAACCGGCAGTACCCTGTTAGCAACATTGCCATTAGGCAATTTTACCTTCAATCCAAACTGATCCTTATATGCCTGATCAACAAATGCTTTAAACTCATGTTCCCATGCGAATGACTTCGGATCACAATATGTGCGGGAAATAATTGGGATAAAGACAAGACATTTCAATTTATCTTTAAGTGAGGCATATACGTCGTGTGTCTCCAAAAGGCCGTCATGAGGATTCTCATCGAAGTAAATTGAAATGTCTTCTTTAAAAGTCGACTCAAGCTCCCCTTTCAGGTTATCAACAAACTCAGTTACCCAGCCATCATGTTTGTTATCTTTTTGGCGGTAGCTGATGAAGATGTCGTAAGTGTAACTTTCTATTATGCTTGACATCGGATTAAGAGATTATCAAAACTATATTTAGAGAACTATTTATATGGGACGTTCATTTTCAGAGCCAGCTCCTGAAAACGAGGCTCGTTACGCAGACTGTCAAATACAGGGTATAACAAATAAGGTGTACTGGGATCATGCACCTCATAAGCACGCTCTAGCATGTCCATCACTCGCTTCTTATTCCCGGCACAGGCATAAATTAGAGCAATTTCAACAGGATTAATATAGTTAGTTTTCGACTGCGCTACAAGGGTATCAGCTTCAAGGTTCAATGCACCGACATAACCAGCCTTGGCATAACCCTGATCAAATACATGCACAAAGTTTTTAAATATGTGATGATAATATGCCTTCCATGCTTCCATCTCTTCCTCGTACTTTCCGATCTGATGAAAAGCTTCCGGGAGATTACCTAAGGCTAATTCATTTGCAGGATCCGTATTTAGTACCTCCTGAAATGTAGTGATGGCATCGTCGTACCTGCGAGAAAATAACAAAATCAAGCCATAACCAGCTTTGCACGAGAGATTCAGCGGATCCAGTTTAAGAGCCAACTCATTTTGTTCTATCGCTTCTTTCATCCGTCCCGCTATAATCATGAAATTTGCATAACGAGCGTGTGCGTATGCATAGTTGGGATTAAGTGCAATAGCTTTCTTAAGTGATGACTCACCACCTTTCCAGTCCCAATTAACATTGGTTTTAATAAATGCCAGGGAAGTATAACCTTCTGCTTGAGTGCTGTCCAGTTCAAGAGCTTTTGTGAGAGCGGCCGTTGCTTTGGGGATTGCCTCCGCTGGAGTTACATTTAAATATCCAACGCTACCTAACCAGACATCACAAATTCCATTGTATGCCAGAGCATATTTCGGGTCTATTTCTTTAGCCAGCTCAAAGTAATACATAGCAGAATCAATGTAATCTGGAGGATTTTTTCTATAAAAGAACACCCCTTTCAGATAGGCCTCATATGCCTTAGGATTTAGAGTTGGGATTTTCTCAATAAGTTGTTTTTCCTGAGGTGTGATAACAGCTTCCAATTCTGCTGCTATTGCATGCGCAATCTGGCTTTGTATACTGAATATATCATTGACCTTGTTTATTTCCTTCTCATAAGATTTAGCCCAAAGATGACTTTCTTTGGCTGCCCTGATCAGTTGTACCCTAAGGCGGAATTTATTGCCATATTTTTGCCCGCTTCCTTCCACAATGTAATTTACCATAAGTTTTTTTGCAATCATAGGAGTCGATAGTTTTGTGGAACCCCTAAATTGCTCAACAGAGTTACGTGAAATAACTCTGAGATCTTTGATTGTCTGCAGATTATTAAGAATCTCCTCCATGATCCCGTTTATAAAATATGTGGTTGAATCATTAGGGCTGTCGTTTATAAAAGGCAGAACAGCAATTGATTTTTCAAGCTGTTCTTTTGGTTTAGAAAATTTCGGGATTAAGAAATACCCAAGCACAACCAATGCAAGAACAAAAACAGTTGCAATGATGATTTTTGTTTTATTACTTTTTCGAGGCACTGATATTGGTTTAAAAGCTTCCTTTGTTTCTTCTACCTCTTCTTTTTGTGGAATATATTTCCCTATTGCAGTTATAATCTCTTTTATTGAATTAGCAACTTTATTGATCTGATCACGATAATAAGTCTTATTAAGATTGTCCTGTGGGTGATCTTCATTGGCTCTTAAGGGTCTGTTGACTCCTGTAGATTTATAGATAAAGTCAACACTGCGAAGCACGCTTCCCAGAACGGATTCACATAGTTTTATGTCATTAGTGTCCAAGTCATATATCCGAACTGGCAATACCCTGTTAGCAACATTACCATTAGGCAATTTCACCTTTAATCCAAACTGATCTTTTGAAGACAGTTCAACAAATGCTTTGAACTCATTTTCCCAGGCGAATGACTTCGGATCGCAGTATGTCCGCGAAATGATCGGAATAAAGACAAGACATTTAAGTTTATCTTTAAGTGAGGCATCTACATCATGTGTCTCTAATAGTCCATCATGGGGATTTATGTCAAAATAAACACTGATCTCTTCCTTGAAAGTAGATTCCAGCTCTGTCTTCAGAGCTTCAACAAACTCACTAATCCACCTTTCGCCTTTGTTATCTTTTTGACGGTAGCTGATGAAGATGTCGTATTCGTAACCTGGAATTAGACTTGCCATATTAGTCAATCATGAAGATAAAGTTATGAAAGACAATGATACAAGTCAAATAAAAATAATTCCCCAAATACTCTGAATTCAATCTTAATTAGTAAATTTACTTGTAACAATAGAAAGGAAATCAGATAGAGTCGTAATCTAATTCATATTTTTAATTAATATGAAAAAACAGATTTTTTATCAAGCTCCTATTTTGGTTTTTTTTATTTCACTTTTCGTTGGACAGAATAATTGCTTACTGGCTCAAATTGCCATTTCTGATTCATCAAGGAAAAGTTTCAGGCTTTTTGAGGATGACAAGATTATTGATATAACTCTGCGGTTCGATCTGTCAACCTATTTCAGAACCAAACCAAAGGAAGATTACTTAAAGGCCAATCTCACATTTCATTTAAGTAAAACTGATTCCATAAGCAGAGATATAAATTTGAGGACAAGAGGCATTTTCCGTAATAGATACTGTACTTTCCCTCCTATTGAGCTCAACCTGAAAAAGGCTCATTTTGGATATACCGATCTGGATAAGATATCTAAATTAAAGATGGTTCCTGAATGCAGCTTCAGTAGCGACAATAAAGATTATATTCTGAAGGAATACCTGGCATATAAGCTTTTTAATGTACTTACCGATACAAGCTTCAGGGTGCGTTTGCTGACTGTCACCTATTTAGATACACAAAAGAAAAGAAAGCCGATCCAGCAATTTTGCTTTTTCATTGAGCCTGTCGAAATGTTGACTGTCAGGACAAATGCAATGCAGATAAAATCACGTACTCTTAATCAGAAAAATATAGTTCCAAGGATTATGGACAGGCTTGCCATATTCAATTACATGATAGGGAATTATGATTGGTCGGTGCCCGGACTGCATAATGTTCTAGTTATAAAACCATTGGTTATTGAATCTACTGGCCTTGGAATAGCAATTCCTTATGATTTTGATTGGACGGGACTGGTAAATGCAGATTATGCAATTCCTACAGAAGAAATGGGAACCCAGACTGTACGGGAACGACTTTTTGAAGGGATCTGCAGGAGCAAAGAGGTTTATCTGAAAGATCTGGAACTTTTTTCAGAAAAGAAAGATGAATTTTATAGGGTTATCAATGAATTCCCTTATTTGGATCAGAGAGAAAAAAAAGATGCAACTGGTTATCTTGATGGATTTTTCAATCAGTTAGTTGGGAAAAAAGATAATATTGTTTACATTTTAACTAATACTTGTAAAAGTTTTTAATCTTAATAAAATTATTAGATGACTGATAAATTTTATGATCTGACCAATCTAAACTTTCTGAGTTTCATGTGGCGGATGAATGCTTTTGCCCAAAAAAGTAAAAAACCGGGACTTTATATTCCGAAGGTAAGAAGTTACTTAAAAAATTTCCCAATCAAGTCGCGGAACCTTGTATCATAATGTAAAAGTTGCAGATCAGGAGTGAGTTTTAACCAGAACAGGTCGCGATAACCTTTATTAAAAGCTTTCCCCAATTGGTTCAGGGCTTCGGGACCATTCCCCTGTAAACAATACACTTCGGCAAACCGATAATGAAGTGTGGAGTCAATTTTAATTGCTTTTTGAAGCATTTGTCGTGAGGAATCCATTTCTCCTAAACGAGCCATTACTGCACTTAGATCAATATAAGTCCCAGCATCATCCGACGATTTTTTCATCCATTCTTCTGAAATAATTTTTTTGAAAATGGAAAAATATTTACGGGCTTCCTGGTGGTTTCCCATTGATTGATAATTAACACCTATATCGTAATAGGCTGAAACTTCATCCTGGTCTATCTCCGGAATTTTTTTCAATATACCGATGGCTTCATTATAATGTTCCTGGATGCGATAAGTATGGGCCAACCGATAAAGGTTTAATATAAAATTCGGATTCAGGTCACGGGCCTTCTTAAAAGCTATCTCAGCTTTAGAAAGGCTATCTTTGCTTAACCAGGCTGAACCCAAATTAATATAACTCCAAGCATTTTGAGGATTATATTTGATCATTTTTTCTGACCAGACTAATGCAGAGTCAGGTTTACCCAGTATATCAAGATAAATATAGATCAGACCTGCATTAGTTAATGCCAGGTTTGGATTTATTCTTAATGCTGATTTATATTCTTTTACAGCTTCCTCGGACAGACCTGAATTTTGATAATACCAGCCCAGGTTGTTGTGGGCAGTCGGATCATCCGGGTACAATTCAATTCGCATTTTGGTATATTCAATACCTTTGGAAAGATTTTTTTCAACGCTTACAGCATGAAAACTAAGAATACCAAGTTTTTCCCTTTCTGTAAGATTGTCAATCGATTTAATGGCTTGGTTTAATAATTCACATCCCTTTTTAAGTGAGTCAAATTTTTCAATTAAAAGACTTCCCAGTGATGCTCTTGCCGATGTAAAATTTGAATCAATCCGCAATGCATTTTCATAATAGCTTTTTGCAGCGGGAAAGTTGAGCATGTAATGACTCTCAATACCGAGGGAATATTGTTTCAGGGCCTCAAGCGATGAAGTAGTAACTTTGGACAACGGCTTGTCCTGAGTTGCGATTTCATAAATTGATTCCCCTAAGTGTCGTCGTATCTTTTTAGTTAACAGGTCCAAAGTTGACAGGATCTTGTCCTGATTTTTAGCATATAAAATTTCTGATCTGAGAAGGTCTCCGGTTTTAGTCTCCAGAATTTTTGCTGCAATCACATAACTGTCTCCAACTTTGCTGATACTAGGCACAATGTAAATTTTAAGCCCTTCCCTCATCGCTATTTCTCTTCCCGTTTTATCATCAACAAATGACTTGTCTTCAATCTTCATCCTTCCCAGAGTCTCAAACATTCTGGATTTTGGAAATACATTTATATAACTAGATTGATTAATACTGAGTGAAAATGCTGTGTATAATGATTTATCAAAAACAGGATTGTCTGTCAGATTTTCAAAGTCTGTAATGACAATCCAGTCGCGCTTGGAAAAAGGCAATGTGCTACCGCTTGAAAAAAGAAAGAGAGCAAGTATCGCAATGATTACTACCAATGAGCTGAAGGTGACAACTCTTCTTAAATTTTTAGTTGATTTCCCAGGATAGGATATTTTAGATTCTGTTTTTTCCCGATCGTGGAATTGATCAACAAATGGTTCATCATTCAAGAGGTTAGAATCTAATAAAATATTGATTTTATTTTCTGCTTTTTCAAGCTCTGTGATATTGACTTTTTTCAAACCACGAATAGTCTCATTTATCGAAAGAGCTACCTTGTTTATTTGGATTCTGTATTTAGTATTGTTTAAATTTTTCTTTTCATCATCTTCAGAGGTAAGCGGTTTATTAACTCCTGACTCTTTATAAATGAATTCAATCCCCCTCATAAATCCGCCCAGTTCATTTTCTATAAGTTTTTTGTCCTCTGAGTCAAGCTCGTGTATCTGGACAGGCATAACTCTGCTGGCAACATTTCCATTAGGCAGTTTAACCTTCATACCGAACTTATCCTGAGAGGCTAAATCAATGAATGCCTTAAACTCATGTTCCCAGGCAAATGACTTCGGATCACAATAGGTGCGGGAGATGATCGGAATAAACACCAGGCATTTAAGCTTCTCTTTAAGCGAAGCAGCTACGTCATGTGTCTCTAATAGTCCGTCATGAGGATTTATATCAAAATAAACACTGATTTCTTCTTTGAATGTTGCCTCAAGTTCCCCTTTCAGGTTATCAACAAACTCAGTGACCCAACCGTCATGCTTGTTATCTTTTTGGCGGTAGCTGATGAAAATATCATATTCGTAACCTTCAATAATGCTTGACATCAGAGGTATATTTATTTCATTATCAAATTTAAGCCTAAGTTGAACCAAATACAAAAATTTATTTAGTACATCTTAAAGTGGCTATAGCTTACATATTGAATGTATGAAAAAAAGAAACCGCCTGAAATCCTTGATTTTAAGCGGTTATGAAAATAATGCGATTACTTTCTGAGCCTCCAATGGGACTCGAACCCACGACCTGCTCATTACGAATGAGCTGCTCTACCAGCTGAGCTAAGGAGGCAAAATTTCGCAAATATAAGGAAATTCATTCCAATTTTTCAAGCCTCCCGAGTAACGGAGGATGGGAATAATGAAAAAACACATAAGCCGGATGAGGCATCATATTTGAAAGGTTTTTTACTGAAAGCTTTTTTAATGCTGCCGCCAGTACCTCCGGTTTGAAGTTTTCTTTCACAAATCTGTCTGCAGCAAATTCATTTTTTCGTGAAAAATAGTTTGTCAACAATCCTATTATTAGTGACAGAGGACTATACAGAATTCCAAATACAATCAATCCAAGATGAAAACTTGTATTCTTTGATCCTAAAGCCAGGGAGAGAGATGGACTGTTTACAATAACTGACAGGAGGAAAAGCATTAGTCCTGTTATAAGAACAGAAAAAACGAGATTTAGTAAAACATGTTTCTTTTTATAGTGCCCTATTTCATGCGCAAGAACAGCAACTATCTCCTCTTCTGATAGTTCTTTCTGCAGAGTATCATATAGAACGATTCTTTTCTTTGGACCGAAACCGGAAAAATAGGCATTTGCTTTCGTGCTTCTTTTTGAGCCATCGATTATATAAATATTTTTAAGTCTGAAACCTGTTTTTTGAGAAAATCCCTCAATGAGTGTTCTTAAAGACCCTTCCGGCAGCGGGATTTGCTTGTTGAACATTGGGACAATTAATTCAGAATAAAACAAGTTGATAAAAACGGAAAAAAGAGTTATTAGTCCCCAGGCGTATAACCAGAAGTTTTTCCCGGTCTTATAGTAGAACCATGTAATAAGTCCCAGAACAGGCACGCCCACCAGGAGTGCTAATAGCCAGGATTTTATATGATCAGTGATAAATGTCCTGATAGTCATGGTATTGAACCCGTACTTCCTTTCTATAACAAATGTATCATAACAGCCAAAAGGAATATTAACAATATCTGAGGCAAAGCCAATTATTCCGAAAAAAAGGAGGGAGATGATCACTGCATTTGTGCTGAATATCCTGGCAAAATTATCAACTATTGCAAAACCTCCTGCAATGATCATAATAAGAATAACTGCCAGATTAAAAGAGGATGACCAGAATGATAATCTGTTATTGTCTTTTTGATATAACTGGGTTTTCCTGTACTCTTCACCGTCACAGATTCCTTTCAGTTTTTCAGGAAGAGTATCGGACCACATAAGAGAGTTGAGATAATCGAGATACCTTTCAACTATAAATCCTGTCACAGGTATTATCAGAATCAGGAAGAAAATAATGTTGTGCATTGATCAGCAGTCTAAAAAAAGAAGCAGGGCGCCCTTTTAAAATAAGTGTGGAATAAATATGTCTCGCTGCATTTCCTCGTGCTAGAAAGGATAGGCGCCCTGCGGTCTCGTAAAGATAATAAATATTTTTAAGTTAACATACCTCCACAGACATGAATTGTTTGTCCGGTCACATAAGAAGACAAATCTGATGCAAGGTACAAAGCTGTATTTGCCACATCTTCAGGGGTTCCGCCACGCTTAAGCGGTATTTTATCAGCCCACTCTTTTTTTACATTTTCAGGCAATTTTTCTGTCATTTCAGTCAGAATAAATCCAGGGGCAATCGCGTTGCATCTTATATTCCTTGATCCGACTTCTTTTGCGATACTTTTTGTAAATCCAATTATTCCGGCCTTTGAAGCAGAATAATTACTCTGTCCTGCATTGCCCGAAACACCAACAACAGAGCTCATGTTAATAATCGAACCACCTTTCTGCTTTATCATAGTCATAAGAACTGCTTTCGTCAGATTAAAAACCGACTTAAGGTTAACTGCTATTACTGAATCCCACTGATCTTCAGTCATCCGCATAAGCAAAGTATCTTTTGTTATTCCTGCATTATTAATTAGAATATCGATCCTGTTGAAGTCTTTAACAACCTCTTCTATAACACGCTGAGAATCGTCATAATCAGCAGCATTTGAAACATAACCCTTTGCTTTAACTCCTAGAGCTTCAATCTCTTTGATGGTTGTTTTAAACTCTTCGTCATCCACAATATTAGTGATTGCAATATCAGAACCCTCCATTGCAAACCTGAGGGCAATTGCTTTGCCTATGCCTCTGGAGGCTCCTGTAATGAGAGATGTCTTTCCTTCAAGTAATTTCATTTCGGTATTGTTAAAATTCCTGCAAATATAGAATAATTAATTTTACGCCCAATAGGTTGGCCCCCCAACCCCCCTAAAAGGGGGCTAATCCTCTGAATACTAGGATGAAACAGCTAAAATAGAACTATTAACATCTGCATGGGAGTCTGCTGGGCTAAATGAATGAGTTTTAGAATAGGTCTTCCATTGTCATTTAAGTCAGAATTAGCCCTCCTTTAGGGGGGACGGGGGGCCTAATACGTTTGCTACAGTAAGTCCTATATCAGCTGGTGACTGAACAACATGAATCCCGCAATTCTTCATAATCTCCATTTTCGCAGCCGCTGTATCATTCTTGCCTCCTATTATAGCCCCGGCGTGGCCCATTCTGCGACCCCTGGGAGCTGTTTGTCCGGCAATAAAACCGATGACTGGTTTGGTACTGTTATCCCTTATCCATTCGGCAGCTTCAGTCTCCATATTTCCGCCTATTTCGCCGATAATGACAATTGCTTCAGTATCATCGTCATCCATCATCAGCCTGACTGCATCAAGTGTTGTTGTTCCTACAACCGGATCGCCGCCAATACCGATACAGGTTGATTGACCAAGCCCCATCCTGGTAACCTGATCGACTGCCTCATAAGTCAAAGTTCCTGAACGCGAGATGATCCCAACTGATCCTTTTTTATGAATGAATCCGGGCATAATGCCGACTTTTGATTCTCCGGGAGTTATTATTCCCGGACAATTTGGTCCGATCAATCTGCTTTGGAATGATTTAAGATATTCCTTTACCATGACCATATCCGACACGGGAATTCCTTCAGTAATTGTTACGATGAGTTTAATTCCTGCATTTGCGGCTTCCATAATGGCATCGGCACCGACTGCAGGCGGCACAAAAATTATTGAAACATCAGGAGAGGTTGCTGCAACAGCTTCTCTTACCGTATTAAACACAGGTAAATTCAGATGAATCTGGCCGCCTTTCCCGGGGGTTACCCCTCCGACCACTTTTGTGCCATATTCTATCATTTGTGTTGCGTGGAATGTTCCTTCATTCCCGGTAAATCCCTGAACTATTACCTTTGATTCTTTATTGAGAAGAATGCTCATAATTATCTGCTATTTAGTGCCATATGAATATTAAACGCACTTAGTTCTTATAAACCCTGTTTCCAAAAATACAACAATTATTGGACGCATTTAGTTATATTTGTTTATAAATATCACTTTTTTTATGGAATACATTGATCCGGTCCTTTATATTGGCATTTCGCAATCGTTTTTTGCAGGACTGCTTGTGTCTACCAAAAAGCCGGTTACCGTCGCAAACAGACTCATGGCAGCCTGGCTGTTTCTGATCTGCCTGGAAAATGTTTTTGCTCTGATCAACAGCAAAGTTCTTGAAATGTACTCATTTCCGTTTATAACGTTCACTTACGGACCACTGCTCTTCCTTTATGTAAGGTCCATGACAAATCCTGAACGGAAATTCAATTGGCTGTCATTGCTTCATTTTTTACCTTTCCTGGCATTTTTTATCGTATCAGTAATATTCAGAACCAGACCACTTGTCAGAGATTTAAGAAGTTTCTTCAAACCCGATGAGTTTATCTCGCTCAGAATTATATATAGTGTAAGTTTTTTTCTTTCCATTACAATTTACAGTGCCCTGGCGTTTATTGAAATAAAGCGTCACCAGGCAAATCTTAAGAACCTTGTTTCATATACATCAGGTGTTATTACTCTTAACTGGCTCAAAATTATCTCTATCAGTTTTTATGCCGCATATTTTATTCTTTTCATTCTCGGCGGTCTTAATATGATTGGTAACTATATTCCATTTGATCCGTACTTAGTAATATTTGTCTTTATTGCCATATTTTCCTTTGCTTACAGCTTTTATGCTATCAGGCAACCGGTGATTTTCGGACAGGAGGTCAAATCTGACAATAATGACAAAAAAGAACCGGGAAAATATATAAAAAGCGGTTTGAAAAACGATCAGGCTGAAGATTATCTTAAAGAGCTCATTTCATTTATGGAACGAAACAAACCTTATCTTGATCGTGATCTAAGCATTCATGAACTTTCGGATATGACGGACATTCCACGCCATTATATCACTCAGGTACTGAATGAAAACTACAAAAAGAATTTCTTTACCTTTATTAATGAATACAGAGTGAGGGAAGTCATTGAAAGATTTTCGGATCAAAAATTTGACCATTATACTATTCTTGCCATTGCATTTGACGCCGGCTTCAATTCCAAGAGCACCTTTAATACCATTTTTAAAAGTCAGATTGGGATAACTCCAAGTAAGTACAGGGAATTGAAGAGCGGAATTGCAAAATAAGAAGTGCATTCCCGGCGGCACGTACCAGTACTTCAATGCTTTCAGGTTCCATATGAGCGGCTAAGACGACTCAATACTTATAATTCTTTTTCTTTGTTTGTAAAAAGAGAAAGAAAATGAATTTTAAGATTTTAGGTCTTCTTTATCTTTTCCTCCCTTTAACTCAATTTATTTCAGCGCAGGACACTATATCAGGTTCTCCGGCCAACAAGAATGATAAGATGACTTCAATTTATGGTTTCATACGGGCTGGAGGCTACTATGATATTAACAGGGAGAAAAATGAACCATTATTTTCAAGTGGTTATTCCGATTTAGGACTGAAAATAGAATCGGAAAATTCAGGAATTTATAAGGCTTTTGCTGATCTCAGGTTCAGATTTGGTTCCGAGTTTCAAAAGCCTGTAAACTACTTTGCTATTCATGAAGCCAATGTTGAATTGTTTGAAAAAAAGTGGGATATAACAATTGGACAAAAAATTTTAAAATGGGGCCGTGCTGATTTTACAAACCCGACTTCAAAATTCAATCCTCAGAACATGATCTCAAGATCTCCTGACCCTGATGACATGGATCTGGGCAATATCCTTACAGAGGTAAACTGGTATCCCTCCGGAAAAATCAACATTCAGGCAGTTTTTGTACCTTTTTACAGGCCCTCAGT
>JBEKDR010000111.1:0-14312 GCA_050014255.1 Bacteroidales bacterium
TACTTTTGAGGGGCATAAGGGAAGAAGTGGTGATTCGTAAATAAATTGCCTCTTATTTGGAAGCTTGTTGCGAATCACCACTTCTTCCCTACATAACCACTTAATTACCATGTCATTCCGAGTGAAGCGAGGAATCTCCTTATCCCATAGATGTATTTATTGAAACCATATCTGAGTAATCACCTTATCCCCTTGATGTCTTCATCAAAATCCTGTCCTAGGAATCTCCATCAATATTATTTAATAACTTTGGTGCTGCAATATCAGAAAATAAACAAGAAAAATTTAGTCAAAGTGACATGACTCCCCAGACATTTGCAGAAAAGATATTTAAAGCTCCGGCCGGTGCAATAGTTTTTGCAAGGCCTGACATAATTCTTACTCATGACAATACATCAAGTATTTTTAAGACTTTTCAAAAAATGGGAGGGAATAATGTGGCTGATCCCGATCAGATGCTTGTTGTACTCGATCATAATGCACCTCCGGCTGATGCAAAACTGGCCACGCAGTATCAGGAGATCAGGGATATAGTATCGAAACAGGGTATTAAAAAGTTCTATGATGCAGGAAAAGGCATCTGTCATCAGATAGTGTCGTACCACGCCCGTCCAGGCATGCTGATTGTCGGAAGCGACAGTCATACATCCACAGCAGGGGCATTCAATTCCCTGGCCACAGGTATCGACCGTACCGAATCGGCCGGCATCTGGAAAAGAGGAGAGACCTGGTTCCGTGTACCGGAATCAATTAAAATTTCTCTCCATGGAAAGTTAAAGGAAAATGTTTCGGCAAAGGACCTTGCATTATGGATTATCGGAATGATCGGGTCTGATGGTGCGAATTATATGTCGATTGAGTACCATGGATACGGTGTTAAAACCCTTGACATTTCTGATCGCATGACAGTTGCAAATCTTGCTTCAGAAATGGGCGCTAAAAATGCTGTTTTCCCGGCCGATGAAGTCCTCGATAAATTTTATGGTGAAGAAACAAGTGGTAAATGGGCAGATAACGAAGCAAAATATTTCAGTGAAATAAATATCAACCTTGACGATGTTTTCCCGGTTGTGGCAGCACCTCATAATGTCGATAATGTCAAATCTGTGGCAGTTGTGGCTGGCACTGTAGTTCATGAAGGGCTAATCGGAACCTGTACAAACGGAAGAATAGAAGATATGAGAATAGCTGCCAGGATATTGAAGGGAAAAATGATTAAAAATGGTTTTCAGCTTCATATAATTCCGGCTTCGACCAAGATATATCTTCAGGCAATTGAAGAGGGGCTCATTACTACTTTTATTGAATCCGGAGCAAATGTACTGACGCCATCGTGCGGACCATGCCTTGGAACTGGTCAGGGGATACCGGCAAACGGACATACCGTGATTTCTACAGCAAACCGCAATTTTCCGGGCAGGATGGGGAACAAAGAAGCACAGATATATCTGGCTTCACCCGCAACTGTTGCTCATTCATCTTTAACCGGAGTGATAACAGACCCAAGAAAAATTCATGGTAAAGAAAAGTTTCCTTATAAAATTTCACAGAGCAGGACATTTGAAATAAGAGCTGGTGAAAACAGGAGAATCGGCTCAGTCTGGAATTATGCTGATGTCGATAATCTGAACACCGATCAGATGTTTGCGGGGAAACATACATATAATATATTAAGCACAGACCCTGCAGCTATAACACCACTTCTCTTTGAGGATTTCGATCCCGGGTTCAGTAAAAATGTAAAAAAAGATGATATTATTATAGCGGGGGATAACTTTGGTTGTGGCAGTTCGAGGGAGCATCCTTCTGTCGGGCTTTCTTATATCGGAATTAAAGCTATCATTGTAAAATCTGTGAACAGGATATTTTACCGTTCTTCAATTAACCAGGGGTTGTTGCTTATAGTTCACAGGGAGGCAGTTGAAGCATATAAACCTGGCGATCAGGTGGATATTGATTTCAGCAATGGAAAGATATTAGTTGGATCATCAACTTTTCCTTTTGAACCTCTGCCTGAAAAGCTGATGCAGATAATTGATAAGAAAGGGCTGGTTAACTACATGAAAACAATTTGATTAAATTTCTTACTATATATAAGTTAATACCATTTCAATATTCAGGTTGTAAAAACTGAAAAAAGATGTATTTTTGCAGCCTGAAAATGGTTCCGTAGCTCAGTTGGATAGAGCAACAGCCTTCTAAGCTGTGGGTCGAGCGTTCGAGTCGCTCCGGAATCACAAAGATAATCAGGGAATTAAAGAAGTTTAACTCCCTTTTTGTTTGACCATTTGCAATCAATTTGCAAACATCTCTATGCTATACAATACCCTGAAATATCAGTATTAATAAGAAAAGCGCCGGTGCGGATTCCAAGGGCTGAGAATCGAATAGATAATGATGCATATCATTCTCTTGACTTCTTGAACAAAAGTGTCTCTCACCTCTTTAAAACCACGTTTGAGCAAAGAGAAAGTACCGCATATAATAATTTGAAAAGCTAACTAAATATACCTGAGCTCAGACAATAAATCGGGATAATGTTATTTCAGTCTTACATATTTTTCAGTAAAGAAATTTCCCCCCAATTCCCAGCTATCAGCATTATTATTATAGCTATGAAATAGTGTATCGTTCCTAATTTCATCTACTGCTTTAAATTTTCCACCAATTAATGGTTTAATATTATGATACATAATAGTTTCTTCATATCTATTACCATTTAGTGTGTAAGTTCCGGCACCATAGACATCCGGGGAAATTGTATCCTGATCAAAATGTCCTATAAAAGTGAAATATTCCTTTGAAAATGTCTTAATTGTACCGTTCTTGATCATAGCTTGAAAACTATTATCAGTCAATTTCTGGGAGCCCATAGATACGCATCTCCATGTACCTTCAAGCGGAGATTTTTTTTCTTGTGCATAACTTCCGATTGTTAACGTCACAATCAGAACTAATAAGACTAATCTTTTCATAATTGCAAGGCTTTAATAAATAATTTAAAATGAGTCAATTATTCATATAAAGGTACACCAGCAAAAAGCCGAAGTCAAGTATATTTTAACAGTAAACCCCGGTTGCTGATTCCGGGGGTCCGGCAATAAGTTATTTTTATGAATGGTTAATAGTCCTTCCTATAGCATCCCCTGTTCTTCAATCCATTTCCTAACCCTTTCATGCTCTGCCTGGTATGCTGAGTAAATAAAAAATCTATCTAATAGGAAGGTTCATCTTCCTGCACAAAGCCTGAAAACGAGGCTCGTTGTGCAGACTATCAAATATTGGCAGAGACAAATAAATCAAACTCTTGTCATGCACCTCGAAAGCATTTTCCAAACAGTCTAAAGCTTGTTTCTTGTTATCGGAACAGACATAAAGAAAAGCAATATCCATTGGGTTAATATATGCAGTTTTTGACTGAGCAACAAGGGTATCCGCTTCAAGTTTTAGTGCTCCGATATAACCTGCCTTAGCATAGCCATGGTCAAAAGCATGAACAAGGTTTGAATAGTTAATATAATAATTAGATTTCCATGATTCCAATGCTTCAGTATATCTTCCGGTCAAATGGATGGCAAAACTTAAAGCGCATAAACCAGGAGAAAGTGTGGAATCTATTTTGAGTGCTTCTCGACAAGCTGCAATAGCATCATTATATCTGTGTACATATAATAAATCACCTCCATATAAGCTCTTTATCTGTGGATCATATGGGTCCAGTTTAAGTGCCAATTCGATCTGTTCCATTGCTTCCTTTGGGCGTCCTAATGCATTAAGTAAATGTGAGTAAAATGCACGCGCTTCTGCATGATTGGGGTTGATTCTTATAGCTGCCTGAAACTCAGATTCACCACTTTTCCAATCCAATTGTGTATAGGTCTTGTAAATTGCTAGTCCAAAATGGACCTGGGCAAGAGTACTATCAAGTTTCAAGGCAGCCAATAAAGCAGCATACTCTTTGGGCTGTCCCTCTGAAGGAGATAAATAACCCATACCTGAAAAACCCCACCAGACCCATGCAATACCACAATAAGCTAATGCATACTTAGGATCCTTCTCCAAAGCGATCTGATAAAATTTCATTGCAGTCTCGAGATCATTTTGAGTTAATTTTTTCCTATAGAATTCGCCTTTAAGATAAGCATTGTAGGCGTCCATGTTTGCTGTGTGTGTTTTCTCTATAAGTTGTTTTTCCTGAGGAGTTATCACTGCTTTTAATTCTGTTGCTATTGCTTCAGCTATCTGACTCTGTATCCTGAAAATATCGCTGGCATCATGCATTTCCTGTTCATACGTGTTTCCCCAAAGAGGGCCCTCTTTATAGGTTCTGAATAATTTGACAACCAGGCGTATTGTATTACCAGACTTTTGTCCGCTGCCTTCGACAATATAATTTACCCCCAGTTCTTTTGCTATTTCAGGAATTGATTTGGTTGTAGTCCGGTACTTTTCAGCTGATGTGCGGGATATTGGCCTAAGCTCTTTTATAGTCTGCAGATCACTAAGTATATCTTCCATTACGCCGTTGATGAAGTATTTGTTACTATCATTCGGGCTGTCATTTATGAACGGTAGGATAGCAATTGATTTTTCTACTGTATTGAATGAACCAGACAGTCTTGGGATTAAAAAATACCCAAATACAATCAGTGCAAAAACAATAATGGAAGCAATGATGATTTTTGTTTTAAGTTTCTTTGTCTTTTCAGGCTTTGTATCAATAATCTCCTTTGTAACCCCTTCTGGCTTTTGTCCATGTTGTTTTATTGCTGTAATAATCTCTTTTATAGCAAGAGCTACTTTATTAATCTGATTTCGGTAACTGGTTTTATTTAGGTTTTTCTCCTCATTATCCTTTAGTGTAAGAGGTCTGTCAACTCCTGGTTCTTTATAGATAAAATCAACTCCCCGGAGAACTCCTCCCAATGCCGATTCACAAAGTTTCCTATCGTCATCATCCAAATCATGAATACGAACAGGTATCACCCTGTTAGCGATATTTCCATTAGGCAGTTTTATTTTCAATCCAATCTGATCTTGTGAGGATTGTTCAACAAAAGCCTTAAATTCATGCTCCCAAGCAAATGACTTAGGATCACAATAAGTGCGGGAAATTATAGGAATAAATACCAGGCACTTGAGCTTTTCTTTCAGTGAGGCATCCACATCGTGTGTCTCCAAAAGTCCATCAAGGGAATTAATATCGAAATAGACACTGATCTCTTCTTTGAATGTTGATTCCAGTTCTCCCTTCAGGTTATCAACAAACTCAGTTACCCAGCCGTCATGCTTATTGTCTTTCTGGCGATAGCTGATGAAGATGTCATAATTATATCCTGGAATTATGCTTGACATCGGAGGCTTATTTATTTCATGATCAAATTTAGACCAAAGTCACAATTAAAACAATTTTATTTCTCGTGTCCCAAAATCCCAAACAGTTGAGTTGTACAATTAATATTTTGGTATATAGTATTATAATAAATTGCAATTAGAAATCTACTATTTAATAGATTGTTTTATAGTGTTTTATGTAACCTTTATGTTATTTCAATGTATACAAAAGTAAATCAGAGTTCTAGTCATCCGAACTGGTTTAGTCATATAACTCCCCTTTACTTAAGATTGACAATTACACCACAATTCATAAGGGAGTTCAACAATAACAATTTAATAGCATACAACAATGATAATACTAAAAACACATTTTAAGAAGAATGATTTATTCTATACTTTAATCTGTAGAAATGACAAAGTAGCTATGTACGAAACAAGACAAGAAGAAGATATGATCCGTTGCCATTATGAAGTGGCCAGGATTATATAAGACCCGCATATACTGCTTTTGGCGTAGACTTTGAAGAAGCAGAAGCATTAACAAGTAATGATCAATTCTAATATGATGGTAGCTGGGCTTTTATAAAGAAAGATAATGCTATGAAGCACTTACTTAAATTATTAAAAGAATTATTCCGTGGTGTAAAACAGCCAATCCGTTTAGATACAAATCTTCCTGAATAGGATTGGTCCAACTGGTACAAGTTAATCAAAACGGGGATAGCTGCTCTGGGGTACGGTATGTTATATTTAAGGGGGGGTCAACTTTCAATCAAATAATTTAGCAATTTTATAAAGCAATTAATGATAATTGGGACATCGGGATGTTGAATTGCAAAAACTGTGACGAACTTATTTACTATATTGACCGGATTATGGGCCGGTTTAATATTATTAGTACAATTAAAAACTACTTACGATACTCAGGTTTAGTAAATAATATTTGCTTTAACCAATTTTTAAGATTGGCTTTCCTCGTTTCTTTTCTTTTTAGCCAACCTGAAAAAGTAAATGGCGAACTCGTAAGGCTTTTCAGTTGTTCTCCGTTTAATAAGTGGTTGCAGGCCTCCGCTTTTTTGTCATATCAGACGGTTAGCTTTTATTTTGACTGTTTTATCTATACTTCTTATTAAATCAAAGTTAAACCTTGTTTAAACCAAAGTCAACTTAATTTTAAACAAAAACTCAAGAGCACTTCCAGATTTGCCTGGAGCTGGATACTGACAAGAAGTCGTATAATAATTAAATAGAATTTATAATTATAATCTTCATTTTAGGATTTTATAAAGCATGAATCCTGCGAAATACTGTAGTATCAGATAGATAATAAAGCCTATCAAAAGACTATAAGTAATAGCCCGTGAAAACATTGAAAAATAGGTATCAGTAACTTTAAATTTATCTGTATTAATCAAATCTAAGTACTCAATGTTAATTTTTGAATAAAGATCCGGATTTTGTTCATTTAAAGTAACTATTGCTTCACTAGAAGTCCATTGCTGCCTTAAAGAGATAAGCTCCTTATCGGTGCTTATATTCGCAATATTTGAGATATGAGGACCACCAAAGTATACGATTAATAAGAAAGGAATTGCTGCAATGAATTCAAAACAAGACTGAATGACTTCTTTTTTACCAAAAATGCAAAATGCATCCTGAGGCGATTTTGCATTTTTGATTACTATAATACATCCAAGAATCACATCCCAAATAAAAATAAAAAACAAAAGAAAAACCATTCCATAAATGAGTGGTTTATAAAATTCTATTGAAATGGACTGGTTTGAATCTAGATACTTATTGGCATATCTTATAAAAAGCAGAAAAGAAAGTAATAAAACAGGAATTAAACCATACCAGATTTTTTTTTGTTTCACCTCAGTAAATTTCTCTTTAATAAATCTGGAAGGCAGGTCGTTACTAATCATTCTCGCTCCCATAAATCTAGTGTATGGCACCGTTAACATTGTGCTTAAAACAATGTAAATAATTAAAACAATAAACACTTCTCTTTTAGCTGTTGTATAATTAGCCTTCCCAATTAATCCTGAAGAGAGGGAGTATATTTGATCAGATTTTACCTGGTCATGTATATTAATGCTAAGCCCTGTCATAATTTTGTTATCAAAGGTTTTATTGGCCTTTTCAGCCCCATATAATATCAGACCTATAAGCACCAGAAAATATATTCCGAGGACAAGAAACATTTTTAATATCCTCTTCATAAGTCTTTGCTGAAACTCCGTATAAATGATGTCAGTTATTTTTTCCTGAGGAAATCTAATTTTTTCCTTACTTTCAATGCTACCTTCCTCAGTTCTTTCTTCAATAATTCCTTCTTTAATAAGCTTTTTATATGAACTTTGCGGCCTTGGATCATAAATCAGCCTCTCAAGGTCCTTCTTCTGTTTTTTTGATGTTTTCTTTTTCGATTTTACTTTTACTTCTGCATAAAGGAACTCATCAATTGTGACTTCAGTCTTTCTCAGTTGCGACATCCGTTCAAGTAATGCAAAAAGGACTGTTTTCTTATCTTTCTCCTCGATAATCCTTTCTTTTGCATATCGCTTCTCAATTTTTGATTTTGTCAGGTTCGGTATATTCTTGCCGTTGTAAGTTACAAGGGCAAGTCTTAGTAAGAACGGATTACTAAGGGTTTTTTTAGTTCTGTCAGAGAGCTGATCAAAAGATGTCTGAACTGCCATAGAAGGAAAGTTCTTTCTTGCTTTTTCATAGATTTCACTGGTCTCATCCAGGGATAAATCTCCAAGGGTCATCCTTGGAAAACCTTCTGATGTTTTTCCCCAGTAAAGCTTTTCTTTAAGCATGTCGTAATCGCTGTTTTTCTCCGGAAAATCAATATTCCACAAATCACTTCGTGTCGTCACCAGGCATTTCAGATACGGAGTGTACAGGTTCAGAATGCTTATAAGGCTGTTGATCTCACGCCATAATCTGCTCCGGTTTTCATTCTTTAAGCCTGTGAATTCATTAACAGCATCAATTACTATTAGAAACTTATGGGGTGGCTGATCCTCAGATAACCTTATATTCTGTTTCTGAATTGCGTCAAGGCAATCTTTTAGGGGAGAACCTAGATTCAGCTCTTTTTCAATTATGCCGGTGATATCCGAAACATTTAACCGGGAGGCTTCAAAAAGGAGAACATGATCACCCTTTGATTTTCTCTTAACGCACCAGTTGGTAATAAGGCTTGTCTTGCCTGTCCCGGGATTACCTGAAATAATACATCCGGGGAGATTGCTTTCAATCCAGATGTCAAGATTGTCAGTTATAGAAGGCCTGTCCAGGAAAATCTCGGGAATATATTTTAGGGCATCCTGGAAATCAGTGATTGTCTGGTTGGTAATCCGGTCAATCCTTTCAGCGAAGGTTTTTAAAGTCAGGCTTTCCGCATTAACTATATCTATCTTTACAGTTTTGGAATCGATGATTTTTGACAGAATAACAAATTCCTCCTTCAGCTTAAAAAAATTGTCGCCCTGCAGGTAAAACAGGTACTTATTCTTGATCTCCTCAAGAAATGCCACATCTGTACCAGTTTTAGAGTCTTCAGGATAAGTTACAATAATCGGATAAAGCCTGATATAAGTACTTTTTTCATCATTCCACAGCAGGGTAACCTTGTCATCCTGACCTAAGGGCAATCTTTTAGTATCTAGGGGACGGTTGTCATATGCCTGAAATGATTTTCCGGTAGATGACCGGAATAATAATCGAGGGACAAAAATCTCTTTAATAATCACAATCCAAGCTTTCCATATCTGAAAATAGTCCTGAAAAAGTTCCCTGGCTTTGTCACCCGTGAAGCTCCTGCTGTGTGCAAAACGGTTTCTGACAGAGATCAGTGCATCGGTGTAATCCATCCTGTTTTCATTATCAGGCACTTTCACCTGGGGTTTGTTTTTCCCGTTCAGAATAGAATTTAAAACAAATATTGCTTCATGTGATATCACTGTGGTTTCATGATCCATGAAATAGCCAGACACGCTTCTTGCAAAACCGATCCATTTGCCCGGACCAGGCTTTTTTACCATATTCAGCAGGCTGTCGGTGACTTCAAATGATGGTTCATATTTGCTTTCAAGGTATTCTCCGCTTAAAATAAGTGCTATATACTGATATGTCCATGGAATCAGGGATAGGCACAAGACCTGCAATGATTTCTCATAATCGGTTTGATTTTCAAGCAGTTTACAGGCATCATAAATTGGCAATGGCAAAGATCTTAACAGACTTTCATCAAGTTCCGTTCCATTATTTTGCAGATTATATTTCCTGTCAAGCTCGATCATAGTAAACAGTCTTAATTATTAGTATTTTTTCTTGTTTAGGGGCTATCTCGAAATCAGTTTCACGGAAGAGAAAGAACAAAGTGTCGAAAAAAAAGCAAGTTAATGTACTATTTTTCTCCACTTGTTTTCATGATCGTATGTCTTTGTTTTTATGATTGGTTATCTGACATCTAACAAAATCAAATTTACAGCTTGATTAAGAGAAAAACAATTATATTTTAATCAACTATTTATCAAATAACCAATGCTTTACTTAAAAAACCAAATATCATTTATCTTACAAATGATTTCCCAAATACTTCGACTTTATATAATCTGGCGCGAGCCGTGGCGAGTAGAAGACCTTTTCGGCATATAAAGTGGGGTTATTGGTGTCATGAAATATTGCTCTATGCAAACCCACGAATGCCGTATAAAATTGGCTGCAGCAGGCTCGCACTTATTAATAGTGAGGGTTGCGATTTATGTTGTATACCTAAGACTTAAGGATTTCAATCTGCAACATAAAGGGAGCAACCCGAAGAGCTTTTAACTTGATTTATTTGTAATTGTTTTTATAAATATTATTTCCTGAAATTCATAATTAAATTGAATTATTAATTTGATAGTGTTTACAGTAAAATGAATATCCCGATACTTCGCACTCATGATGCATATTAATTTTTAAGACATCGCATGTATAGGCCAGTATTAGTGTAGTTATCATTTTTCCACATAATGGCATTATTATTTTCAACGTAAGTTTCCATTGAAAAATTTGTACTATAAGGAGTAGAACTCCACCATGCGCCGTCCGTTCCAACATCACCGAACATGCCTGTGTTATAGCCACGTGCTCCAGAAGGAAGTGCTGTAAAACCCACTTCATCAGTAGCACCGGTATTAGGTGCGATCCAATGAACAGTGCCGATTTCCTTTACTTTACCCCCTGCAACCATTTCGCCTCCCAGATATACTATCAGAACTTCCCACTCTGCACTAGTGGGAACATGCCAACCCTCTGGGCATAATTTAAAAGTGTTGATAGTGTACCAATTGTACAATGCTCCATAAGTGTCCTTATAGGTATCTGCATCATTATTATACCAACAATATGCAGGTGTTGATAAAGCTGCCCATGCTGTTCCGTCTGTTACCAGGGGTATTGTCGTGCCATCACTGTACAAGGTAGTTTTAAGGTTTTCCGCCATCCAAACCTGGGTACCTATCTCCACCACTGGATAGTTGTTCCCATCACCATCCGTACAGGCAATAAAATTGAATGTTATTGTTTCATTTTGTGTAGGGATATCTGTTTTTACTGTGCTATAGTTTCCTGATGTACCTGTAAATTTCAACCTGTCCCCTGAGGTATATTCCATATCTACAGTTGCCTGAATTCCTTTACTTACCTTTTCCGGAGCTTTTTCTTCTGTCGTCTGAACTACGACATTAACCTTCTCAATACTTATAGCTCCTCTGGATTGCCCATTACTGAGCAATTTTTCTGAGAATTGATAATTGTTGCCCTTGACATTAATTAAATAGAACCCATTTTTAAAACCTGATAATCTAAAGTCTTGCCGGGAATTCTCTAAATAACTCTGAATCCGGGCGACCGGTTTGCCTGTGATATCAAGTACTGAAATAACCGCATCACCAGCAACAGGAGCGTAAATCTGCATGGTTGAATTATCAGACATGGGGTTTGGGTAAATCTTTATTTTAGATGATTGATCGTCCTTAATGGAATTAACCCCTGTTATTATTGCTTTTAAGTGCAAAATATCATTCCCGTTTACAATAAGTGATGTGCCTGCAGTTAAGTTCTCAACTTTGACAGTTGATACATTTGTGGATGCACCAGTTCCAGCAAAGGTTATAAGGTAATCTTGTCCATTTGCATTTAATGCACAAAGGATGACTAATAAAAACAAAATGCTTTTCATCTGACAAGAGTTTAGGGAATTGATAAACTATTTAGCTATGTTAAAGTTATGAAAGACAATGACACAAGTCAAATAAAAATCCAAACACTCAAGATTTATCAGATTGATAAAGTGAGCAACCCGAACACCTTTTAACAAATTTGGACAGACCTGATTGCAATTGATTATTGAGTATTGTCGGAAAGTAACTTGTAATTCTTCAAATACCATTGAATGAACAAATTCATCCCATCTCTGAAAGAAACCACCGGACTATATCCGATTTCTGATTTTGCTTTGGAAATATCGGCATAAGTAATTTTGACATCTCCGTTTTGAACAGGCAATTTATCAAGAATAGCTTTCTTACCAAGAGTTTCCTCGATAGTGCGGACCATTGAGTTAAGATCTATTATCTTTGATTCTCCTAAATTGTAAATTTTATATCCCTTTAAACAGTTTAAAGCGCAGGTTATACCATTTACTATGTCTCCAATGTAAGTATAATCTCTTGCAGTTGATCCATCACCATAAAAAGGAATAGATCTCCCTTCATGTATTAATTTTGTAAATTTGTGAATAGCCAGATCCGGCCGCTGTCTTGGTCCATATACCGTGAAGAAACGCAAACAAGTAATATCAAAACCATACAAATGGTAAAAGACATGACATAAAAGTTCTCCGCTTTTCTTTGTTGAAGCATAAGGAGAAATTGGATTTGCCGCTTGGTTAGCTTCTGAGAAAGGGACAATACTGTTGTTGCCATAAACTGATGAAGAAGAAGCAAAAAGCATTTTGTTTACATTATGGCTTTTCATTGACTCAAGCAGACAGACAGTTCCGTTGATATTGACACTATAATACTCCTCGATAAAATCTAAAGAGGGTCTTACTCCAACCTTTGCGGCCAGATGAATGACAATATCAATTTTGTATGAAGAAAATACTAAATCCAGCGAACTTCTATTTCGGATATCGATCTCGTAAAATTTGAATTTTTCACTTTTCTCAAGCTCTGCAAGGTTAATCTGTTTGCACCTTTTTGGATAAAAATTATCAAAATTATCGATACCTATTATAAAATGACCAAGTTTAATAAGATGCTCGCAGACATGTGATCCGATAAAACCTGCTGCTCCTGTTACAAAAATATTCATATTGCTCTTCTTTTAATCAACCAATGAGTTGTTCTTTGCCAGCCTTGTTAAGCAATTTCTTATATAGTTCAACATAATTCCTGGTCATCATTTTCAGGTCAAATTTTTCCTTTATCATTATTTCACCCTTATTTCCAAGTCTTTCAATCAGTTTCCTATCGCCCATTAATAAGCATATCTTTTCCTTTAGCTGATCAGCATTCTCAGGATCAATTAAAAATCCGTTCTGGTTATCAATTATAATTTCATTAGTACCACCCCCACGGGTGGCTATTACAGGTTTGCTTAATGCCATATACTCAATGATGGAATTTGAAATACCCTCGCCTTGAACTTTTGAATTGATAAGCAATACCCCAACATCAAAAATATTGACGATTGATTCAACGTCTGATTTTTTCCCCAGAAAAACAATTTTATCTTTAAATTTATCCGGAATACTTTCTTTACATTCAATGAAATTAACCCCATCACCTACCAGAATAAAACAAATTTTCTCATATAATTCTGACAGATCTATCGCCGCTTTAATAAGGGTTTTGTAATCTTTCCTTGTTTCAAATGCTGCGACCATTCCAACAATAAAAAGATCAACAGACAAGCTGCCAAAAATCTCTTCAAACATTTTTGAAGGTTCTTTAATCCTGAAAAGACGCGTAAGATCAATGCCGTTGCAGATACAAACTGATTTATTTTCAGGAGCTTTATATGAGTTCAAACCTGCAACGGAATTACCGACTATAACATCTGAAAACGGGAAAGTTAGTCTGGCCCGAAACCAGTCTTTATTAAAAATATTTTGCTTTACCAAAGTATTAACCACCATGCCATTGATGATTTTTATTTTCAGATATTTGCAGGCAGGAACAATATATACAGCTGTCAAACTATCCCAGCAATGTACGATATCAGGTTTCCAATTCCTGATTAGTTGATAGAACTTGTAAAAAACAGATATATCTTTTTTTGACCTCCTGATTAAATAGTGTATTTTGATATCTAAATCAAAAACTTCCTTATAATGAATTTCATTATTCATCAGAATAAGCATAATTTCAATATCTGAAGCTGATTTAATTCCCTTAATAAGCTGTACCAACCTTCGTTCTTTTCCACCACATGTTAAACCATTGATAATAAAAAGTATTTTCATTTTATCGATTTAAAATAAGCTTCTATTAAAGTATTCCTTAAATGGCAAATTCTGGTATTTTTTTTCAGTATTGTCCAAGATAAATAATATTCTTGATTTTAAAATCAGGTTATTACATCAATTACTTAAAAACTACCATTTAAGTTTCATTTTGAATGGTTCCTAAAGGCGCAGTTAATTTGGATCAATTTGGTCCAAAGAACAGTTGACATTCCTTCATGGATTTATTGTGTTAAAGTTATGAAAGACAATGACACAAGTCAAATAAAAGACCATCCACCCAAGAATTAACTCAGATGGACTGAATGCGACATAAAGGGAGCAACCCGAACTCCTATGAACCTGGTTAATTATCTTTTACACAACGAACAGAAAGACCATCAGCTTCAGTGATCGACCCTCTTGACATCCTTTTATATACACCTGAACTTTGGATAATAAG
>JBEKDR010000112.1:0-14122 GCA_050014255.1 Bacteroidales bacterium
TTTTGACAAGTTGGTTGATTAATAGATGTTTAAATGATGTACCCGACTCCTGTGGGCTCGTATATGATTATATGAAGTAAGAATGAAGAACAAACGAAATCAGAATTCAGAAGTTTAATTTCTTACTTCGCTGTTCTGATGTTCTTCATTCGTTATTCAATCGGTTCCCTCCACAATCCTTATCTCTTCCTCAGTCAACCCATACAACTCATAAACCAGCCGGTCAATCTCAATTTCAAAAGGTTTGATGTCATAAAATGAATCGGATTTATTAATAGAGAGAATTTTATTAACGAGTCTAATAAATGGTTGTTGTAGGTCTTTATTAAGGTTTTTAATTGGCAACTTTTCAATTTTATACTTCAACTGGAGAATTCGGAGGATATTGACCCCTTGAAAATGGACTAAAAAATGGTATTTTGAGCTGGATTTTATATGACATTCCGGCGGATGTTGACCCCTTTTACATAATCAGTAAAGGGATTTTGTGTTTTTTGAAGGTTCGGGCGCGCGAGCGCGTAGAACTTTTCGGAGCATGTTGACCCCTTTGATCAGGATCTTCACTTTGCACCTGCAAACTTTTCGGAGCATGCTGACCCCTTTGGTTATTTGATTATCAGTAGGTTTTATTATTTAGGGTTTTAAACCCCTAAAACAAGTCAGATGGCAGGAAAAATAAAACCTATGAGTCAGATTAAACAGTTATTATTATTACTCGGGCAAGGGAAGAAGATCAAGTTCATTGCTCGCACCCTTGGGATGAGCAAGAACACGGTGAAGTCCTATATAAACAAGACAGTTGAGTTAAAACTATCCCCGGAGCACATGTTATCTCTGGAAGATCCTGAGTTGGAGACTTTGTTTTCATCCGGAAATCCGGCTTATAAGGATGAAAGGTTCGAGTATATAAAATCACAACTTGATTATTATCAGTCACAATTAAAGCAAAGAGGAGTTACCCGCAAGCTCCTGTGGGAAGAGTACCTTGAAGAAGTCCCATCGGGTTATGGACTGACACAATTTTGCTTTCATCTTAACCAGCAACTCTTAGCACGGAACCCGTCAATGGTACTTGCTCATGAGCCAGGAGATAAGCTCTTTGTTGACTTTGCAGGAAAGATGCTGCCATATATAGATCGGGATACAGGAGAAGTAATCTATTGTCCGGTATTTGTTGCCTGCCTGCCCTTCTCCGATTATGCTTTTGCCATGGTTGTAAGGAGCCAGAGTATAGATGATTTTATTTATGCCCTTAAACGTTGTCTTGAATTTATAGGTGGCTGTCCTATGGTATTAGTTCCGGATAATTTTAAATCTGCCATAATAAAGGCTAATCGTTATGAACCAGATATAACCCGTGCGCTGGAAGACTTTTGTAACCATTACAAAATAACTGTGCTACCGGCACGTGTTGCCCGTCCTAAGGACAAGGCACTTGTAGAAAATCAGGTTAAATTAATTTATACCCGTGTATTTGCAAGGTTAAGAAAACAGCAGTTTTTTGATCTTACTTCACTTAATGATGCAGTCCTGGAAAAGGTTAGAAAGCATAATCAAACAAGGATGCAGAAGAAGCCTTATTGCCGTGAAGAGCGCTTTCTTTCTGTTGAGAAAAAACATCTTAATCCATTACCAACAGAGGGATACGAACTTAAATATTACCGGGAACTGAAAGTTGCAATGAACAACCATATCTACCTGACCATTGATAAGCATTATTACAGTGTTCCATTTAGGTGGACCGGGGAGAGGGTAAAAGTTATCTATACCCGTTCTATTGTGCGTATCTATGCCCAAGGTGAGATGGTAGCAATACATCCCAGAGATTACACGCCTGGTGGTTATTCAACGGTTCTTGAACATTTATGCTCTACTCATCAGCATTACCTGAAAAGAAGTCCGGCATATTATATGCAAAGGGCAGAACAGGTATCCGAACCACTGTTACAACTTATACAGTGTCTCTTTGATGGAGGAAGACCCCCGGAGCAGAACTATCGCACCTGCGATGGACTACTAAGCATTTACCGTAAAACAACCCCAAAGATCTTTAACACAGCCTGCAGAATGGCTCTTGATTACAAATGCTATTCCTACCGGTATATATTAAACATGGTTGAAAAGATACAAAAACACGGTTTACCGGGAAAGGAAATATTTATACCTCTCCCCGAACATAAAAATATAAGGGGACGAGATTACTATAATCAACTTTCATTAAATCTTTAAATTAAAATTATGGTACAACAAATTGATCTTAAACTACCCCAAATGCGTCTTGCCGGAATGGCTCGCGGCTGGCAGGCACTAAATGAAACAAAGCAAGTGTTCGACCTCTCCTTCAGTGAAGGGTTGGAAATCCTCATTGAAAGAGAGGAGGAAGAACGAAAGAACAACCGGTTTAACCGGATGATCAAGGGAGCCAGGTTCCGTTATCAGGCAAGTCTTGAGGAGCTAAGCTATGAACCATCACGTGGACTTAATAAATCAATGATTGCTTCCCTTGCTACCTGCCAGTACATTACCAAAGGAGAATCTGTTTTAATCACGGGGGCCACAGGTTGTGGAAAGAGTTATATTGCTTCAGCTCTTGGTCATCAGGCTTGTCTGCATGGACATAGTGTTATTTATTCCAATACACAGAAGTTCATGCTACGAACTAAAATGGCAAGAGCGGATGGAAGCATTTTAAAATATTTTGATAAAATTGCAAAGGCATCCCTTTTAATACTCGATGATTTTGGGTTGACAAAGATGGACCAGCAACAACAGTTTGACCTTATGGAGGTCATTGAGGACCGACACGGAAAAACATCAACGATAATAGTAAGCCAGTTACCTCCGGCAAGCTGGTTTGACGTGATCAGTGAAACAACGATTGCTGATGCAATACTTGACAGGTTGGTGCACTCTTCCAATATAATCGAATTAAAGGGTGAAAGCTTAAGAAAAAAACGGTAATATTGTCAGTTACTATCTGTTCTTTGAGATAAAACCTACAAGGGGGTCAGCATGTCCGTTGTGGGGGTCAACATCACTGAAATATCCAATTCGGTATGGGCAAGAAGGCTTTTTATAGCTTTGGGGGTTAAGGTAGACATTGAGAGAACTGCTAATGTTCCTGACAGCCAAAGCAAAATCCATTAGGAAATCTCTCTGGCCTAAATTAGGAATAAGGTGCAAATTAATAGAGTTTATTGATGTCGATTTTCTTTTTTTTAAAAATTATTGGTGCAGTTTTAATTATAGAAGCGGTTTTATTCGATTGGATCACTTTAGTAAAATTGGTTAATTTTTTCTTATTTAAATTATACATTGATCCTCGTGCACCATCAAAAAAACAATTTAATGCACCGAGAGCTTGCCCATATATTAATGCATTTCTTAAAACCTTTAAGTTTATTCTATCAAAACCAGCTTTCCCTTTGTCCCCAATTTGAGATATAATACCCGCTGCGCACCAATCTCCAGCACCAGCTGCATCTACAACAAAACCGATTTTAAATGACGGAATTTGGGTCCACTTTCTACAGGTTAAATTATGACTAAACCGGTATCTTAAACCATTAGTTCCGAGGGTTTCTATTTCAAGTTGAACTTGCTGCTTTTTATACATTATTGAGTATTCCTTAATCTGTTCACTTGAAAATTTTATTATATCAGCTAGCATTAAACACTTTTGGAAAGTATTTTTATCTACTATATTCGAAGGTTCGAAAAATATAAGAGATCCCTTTGATTTATAATATTGGGCTAATTTTATAGAAGAAGGTGTTTGCCGATCAAAGTAAAAAACATCTGGAACTTCACATTTTTTTGTTAGTTCTTCGACATCCTTTAGCAGAACTGGCTTATATGTAGGAAGCCAACGACCATTATCAGGATTTTTAAACTCAAATCTGTGAATTGAATTATCGTTTTTATCTTTAGTTATGCGATGAATTATAATTGGAGTACTTCCATCTTCCGTTCGTGTAATCATAGTAGTTTTTACGTTCCAAGACCTTAAGTCGGATAATAATTCTTTGGCTGCCTTATTTTTCTTAAGTCTTGCAACAGGGAATGTAACCCAATTCAAATAAGATAAGATAGTTATTACATTTCCGCATGAACCCCCAGCAAATACCTTAAGGGATACCTTAGGATTTCCATTCATCACAACATCTAATGCGATCAAGCCAGCTCCAACACAAATGGGGTTTTTCTTTGATTTTTCTGTCATTTTGCCTTATAAATTATACGGCTCTCCGGTTAGCCAAGTTAAGAATAATTCACTTTCATTTTTCAAAATTGTTAACAACTCCTCATCATCAATTCTATATCCTTGTGAATCAATATTAAGTAATCCTACTCCAATTTTATCGGATTCATTACAATACGTTAATTCATAAGCTGCTAACAAGGCACCTATTGATAAAAGCTTACTAGAAAACGTTGAAATTGCTGCTTTACAACCATTTAATATTTTTAAAGATTCATTATAGTTAATAATTGCTGAACATAAACTTCGGTATACTTCAAAAGGATTCTGTTCAGGAACATACATCAAGTTTTGACCTTCAATTCTTAACTCATCGAAAAGCAATCGATGATATTCAATTATTAATTGATCAGATCTTCTAGGGTCCTTTGAAGGGAATGGGAGTAAGGGACAAATTTCTCTCGGATTTATTTTTTTATTTGCATTAAGTATTTGCGCTGTCTTATTCTCTCCCAAGATTGGAAACCAAATAATAGGTACTTCAGAAGTAAGATCTAATCCCCCTCCAAACCCGTGAGTATAATTTAGATCCTCATCTAAAACTTCTTCCTGTGTCATAGAATCTATCTTAGCATTCTCTGAAGTAACAATAAAAAAATTATGAAGTTCATTGCCATTAGATTTATGGTTGTCAATCAATAATAATATTTTACCAATTAAAGAAAAATAAATTCCTCTTGGTAGGGCACTTATGTCCAATATAATATCAGAATACTCATTTATTTCATCATATGACATAATTATGTTATCAGCTGCTTCTCTGTCACCAATTCTTCTTTTCTTTCTTCCTGAACCTTTCCATAATGTAATTTCTCTTTTCTCTATATTAAGACTTGATAAACTTTCTAATTCTAAGGTATTTTTTTCTACATACTTCTCATAATCATGTGAAGCAGAACTTCTACCTTCATCAAATTCGACCAATAATGTTTTGACTTGAATTTGATTATTTTCTAGTAGATTTTTAATACCTAAATTCATCCTTATGTCAAATCCTTTTCCCAGTATAAAAAGAGTCTTATGACTATTATCTCTATAATGTTCACACCAAAAAGCATTAATTTCCTTGCTATTTTTAAATAATACATATGAATCCCATCTAAACTTATTGCTTCTCATTGTTTAATCCATTTTAATAATTCTTCTGGTTTTTTTGATTTCCACCCTCCATATCCAAGAGGAAGGTTAAACTTCATGCATAACCATCTATTTAAATAAAAAACTTGGTGTTTTTGACCCTTTTGTCCTTGAGAAATTTCACGAGGTTCTAATAAATTAAAGGCAACGCAAGTGGATAAAACATTTATTAAGGGGCGATAAAAATTATTTGATATCCAAAATTCTTCTTCAAATAGAGAATTTGAGTTTGAATTTGAAATTGCAAATCCAGTAACACCTTGTGCTATAGGTGCATTAGGCTTGAAAGTCTCCTTCCTAGCATAGAATGCAAATTGCTCAAGAAAACGAAGAGTAGATTTACTATAAGGAACTAATTTAGGTAATTCTTTCCATTTGACTTCAACAATACTTCTAATGATTTTTTCCTGTTTTTCAGATGTAAGCAAGACCGGATTCCCTGCTAAATTATTGGATAAAATATTTTCAAACATAGAAGCTGCAAATGAAAGGAATTGTTCTATATTATTATTAGATAGCTTAACCAGATTTGAAAAGCCAAAATAATGAGGGATATTGTTTTCTTGAGAGATAAAAAACTTTGCTGCATCATCCAAAGTTGAATCGAGTTTAGAGATTAATTCTTCTTCAGATAATGCAAAATCTAAAGCTAATTGTGGTTTACGAATATTTCTATTTATTAAAATTTCAACTTTTTTATAAAGCAGGCATTTTTCATAAGGACTTCCTTCAAAGTTATTTAGATATTGAACCCAATTATCAAATTTCCTATATAAAGAAACAATCCTATTGATGTTATTTTTATATACTTCAATTGCAGTATTTAATGAATCATCAATTAGATTTTCGTTCCAACTACCTTCGAGGTTTTCTTGGAAAGTATTTATATCCTCGCTTGAAGCTGAGGCTCGTTTACTAGCAACACTTGCTATGATTTTTTCAAATTTTCCTGGTCTCTCTTGCCAGAATTTTTCGATGTTAATCTCTTCATAATCTCGGTGAATGGATGAACCTAAATTATCTTTTGGTGCAAGTACTTCCTTTCGTTCAGAAATCCAGATGCTAAAGCATCCACGTTTTTCAATAATATATTTGATTAGAATATCTCTTTGATCAACAGAAAGTTTATGAGCATCATCCAACATAAAAAGAAATCTCTCACATATAGGTAAGTCATCTATTTTAAAATACTTCGGATGGAGAATTTCTAAAGCAAACAACTCATTATGCCCTTCAATTTTTAGTTCAGAAAGTGGAAGTAAACTATCAAGTGCCGTATAAATGTTCTTTTCTAGAGAAAGTGCCCATTGATAAAGCTCTAGACCTGAGCACGGGGCAGTAATATTTTTCAGATAATGATAATCATTATTGTACTCAAACTTAATTTTTTTCAAACCATCTGGGAATTGTAAGTTTCTTAAATTACACATTCCTCTAAGCGTTGTTAAAATAATCCTAGAATTAAGAAGTGAGAAAAAGAGTCTTTTCTTATTTATTTCATCAATTTTTAAATCATCTAGAATTTCGTAATTTCTAGTACAAGTTAATAAAACACCTAATACTGTTGATCCATCTTCATTAAATATATTTAGTTTCTTTAGAATACTGTATAACTCAGAGTAATCCTGTGATTTCAATGAGTAGAGTGTTTGAAGTGATGATGGTTCGAATATTCGAAGCAAAGAAGTTTTACCTGCACCTGGTGAGCTGTGAATGAAAAGAACATTATTCCAAAGTGCACCATTTAAACTTCTTTCGATTAATGTTTCAATAACTAGAGGACTATACAAACGTAAAAAATTGGCATCTGACTCTATTCGTTCTGATACCCGTAATCGGAAAGGATTTCTAAGTTTTTGACTCATTCTTTATGCCTTGAAATTCTAGGGAATAGCCCTATTATTTTTTTATCTTCAGGAAACCATAAAATTGGTAGAGAGTTGTTGGGGGTGTTATGATTTAATACTAAGGGTAAAGCACATTCATTAAATCCTAAAAATGGGCTATTATGAATCCCCTTAATATAATGTCTATCAACAATAGAATTATCAAAGTATTTCTTTATTAATATTAGAAATTCAGAGTTTTTAATAACATTGTCTTTAACCGATTTATCAATAATCTGTGCAGTATGTATAACGATTTCATTTTGGATTGAGTTTTGGATTTTCCAATTATGGATGTCTCGCGTGAGCGAATTTATTGCGTCTTGAGTTGCTATGTAGAATACTATATGAACTTCATGATCCTTCTTGTCGACTAATTCATTCCAACTAGTATCATTCTGAAGATATATTTTATCGAGGAAATTGTAGACTTTTCCTTTCTTTTCCTCTGGTCTAAAATAACTTTTTCCAGATGCAGTGAAATCATCTATTAGAAACACAGTGTGGAACTTCTGACTCGCATCAGTTTTGGCATGTAATTCTTCAAGCATATTAGTTGATTTGCTTTCCGAGATTTCGTGAGTTGTTGTTACTTGTTCATTGCTTACACCACTAGATCTTCTAAATTGATCAATTCTTGATCCATCGCTTAATCCTATAAAAAGGCACTTTCTAAGATTAGTCTTGTAATTTTGACTTTCAGTAATTTTTCTTACAAGATGTTTAGATGAAAATATTTCTTTTGCTGTCTTGTTGATAATAATAGGATTAATTATTTCATTATAAGTTATATTGACAAGATATGAAATCTGTTCATTTGAAATAAAGATTAAGTTTTCCTTAAAAAAAGTATATGCAATTCTTCTTTCATTAACATTTGTAAATTGATTTAACCATCTTACAAGACTTTCAAAAAATCTTATTCCTGCTGTATATTGCTGATATTCATTATATTTAAAACTTGCTAGAGTCTGTAACAATGGCCTTTCTTCCGAAATCTCCTCGGCTGTCCACTGCATTATTTGGACTAATAATTTTTCTGCCAGAAAATCTCTTATTTCAAATAAAATTTAAATTTCCGTTTTTAATCTGGAGCCTCTTCAAATATTCAATTGTTGCCTCTGAATTATTAAATCCAACACTTGAAATATTCCAACAAGTTTCAGGATCAAAAGATACTTCTTCTACACTAAGTGAGTAAGGAGAACTGAGTAATTCAAAATCATTACCAGGCCACTGTCCCCGGTCTCCAATACATAAGTAATTCTCTGACTTAAGATGTCGCTGAGCGTTCTCTATACACGTACTAATAATGTTAAGTTTTGAAACTTTTGGTCTGACTATAACATCTATAGAATGTGAGGATTCCAACATTTCTAATTGTGAGTACTTTGGCTTTGAAATTAGAATCCTAACCAGTTCATTTAGTCTAAAATTACTGAATTTTGATAAAAATTTAATCGTAATTTGATTCGGTCTTAATTCAAGATCGATGGGTTCAAATAAGTATTTCAAATTTTTAAGATCTTCGAATAAACTATTAAGAATCTTATTCGTTTTTGAATTTTTTTGCGGTAATGAATGGTTTGTCAAAAAGCCAACATCAGAACCATTATAATAGCCAATTACGACATTTTCTCGAAGTTTTTCAGGAATAAATTTAACAAGCTCTTCTCTTACAGATTTTCCTCTACCTGTAGCAATGCCAACAGTAATATCTTGTTTTAATAATCGAATAAGCTCACTTTTCATTTCTTCTGATATCCCACTAAATCTATTTTCAGCAGAACAGAGGGTTCCATCATAATCGAGAATAACTATCCCGAATGGCGTGTTTTTAAGTCTATTTATGAATATTTTATATTTATTTCTCCAAAAAATCTTTTCATTCTCTTTCAATTCTGAAAAAGTCTTCGCTCTCGTTTTTCTTAAAAT
The DNA here is from genome assembly GCA_050014255.1 of Bacteroidales bacterium. Taxonomy (GTDB): domain Bacteria; phylum Bacteroidota; class Bacteroidia; order Bacteroidales; family VadinHA17; genus LD21. The sequence continues at coordinate 9,220 of JBEKDR010000112.1, forward strand.
ATGCAGAATTTCTTCAGATTTTTTATCAGTTTTTAATGCTTTATAAAAGGAAGAAAATCTTAAATTAAATAGTTTTCTTCCAAATTCTGGGACACCCGGTCTCCCTGGGTCAATTTTTTGAAGTTCACCATATGAGTTTATAAGGTGAAATGATTTAATAAGAAGTTCTATACTTGAGGCTGGAGAATTTTCTCTGCTCCGTATAATCAAAGTCGGAATATGTGTTGGAATTAAACCTATGGTTTTTGCTGCAATTTGATCTTCTTCTGGTGTGACCAGTGCTATAATAGCTGAATTTTTTTCTCTTTTTGCAAACCAATGATGTCTTCCATGCCCAAAATTTCTATAATCGGATAGTTGAACATTCCCTAACGCAGCTTCAGTAAATTTGGATTCAATGTCATATGCTACTGGTTGTCCCCATCCGCCATAAAGGACTGTTATTGTGGGAATAGGAGATAGAGATTTTGTGAATACATCAATATCTCTATTGAACTTATTATCTAATAAAGAATTACTGTAATTTATAAATGAATATCCAAATGCTCTATATAAAATAACAAAATATGCGACAAGAGAATTAGTTGCTAAAAATCCGTCCTTTTTAGAAGGGATTTCAAATTCGAGTGGTAAACAAATTGAATATTTTCTAGCTAAATAAGAAAGAGGGGAATTTAGTTTCATGCAGATAGTAACAACGTGTTGCGGTTCTTGCTGAATTGCAATCTTAAAGCCGAAAAGAATATCGGCATTTTTCCCGCTCGAGCTAATGAATAAAATTTTAGAATTTCTTATGGCTTCCTTTGAATAGTAAAGTTCCAATGGAGTTATTGCTTTTGCCATAATGCCTTGTTTTTGATATAAACTAGCAGCAAAATAACATGCACTTAATGATCCTCCTGATCCAACAATAAATAATGGTTCTCTTGACTGATTAAGTAGAAATCCAGACAATTTTTCGATGGATTGATTTTTCGCCCATTCTATGGTATCAGATAATCGCTCAATTTCTTTTTTGAAGGGTTTTCCCATAATGTTTGTAATATGCTTTTTCAAGTCAGAAATAAGTTTTTCAATTTAGTTAAAAAATCTAACCAATTATACAGAATTTACTTGATGCAACTGGTTTGGGTAAAAAGCATGTATTTGGCAGCCAAAGGGATAGTTGTAGGGATGGGTTGCCAAACTCTTGCTTGTGCGTTGGCGGTCACGGTATTACGACCCGAACCTTACACCTAACTCGTTTATAGCGTTCATAGAATGGTATTTTAAAATCAAATAGTTGTCAGATAGGATTTTGTCTATTATTTATTATCTGACAAACTATTTTCTCATAACCTTACTAACATTCTTTTAAAGCACTGCCCCGTCAGTTACATGAAGAAGCGCTGATGAGAATAAGACGTTATCAGGCTCTGATGTAATTACTTTCATGAAAATATGGTATAAATCAAGTCAGATCAAGTCAGGACTGATAGGTCTATGTTTTTAGTAATAATATTTTCTTAATAGGAAAGGCAGTCAAAATGTTACCCTGAAAATGGCAAAGTCCATATAAATGGATAGGAGTTGTCATGTCACGATGAAGCTGTCCGGGATGACGACTTCGTCGGCCGTAGGCGACTACGTCGTCCGAAGGCCGAAGGCAACCGAGGACCGACCAGAATTTACTTTGCGAAGCAAACTGATTATGTCATTCGGTCCGAGCTCAGCGAAGCCAACCGAGGATCCCGATTTATCGGGAGCCGAGCTCACCGAAGGTAACTAATTAAAGCACCGTCCGGGTTAGGTGCTGCGTTTTTTTAATCAATGGATCGAAAGGTCAATTTTTTTCCCGAGTCCTTGTTCAATTAATTTGTAGAGGGTCGAGAGTTGAATATCGCTATGTCCATTCTCGATTCTGGAAATGAAACTTTTTCTGGTTCCAGTTCTTTTTGCCAATTCCTCCTGGGTCATATTAGATTGTTTCCGCTCATCTTTAATTATTTCTCCAATTGCAAATGCTTTTGCTTTTATATCAAAATCAGTCCTCCCTCTGGAACCAATCTTTCCGTACCTTTCTTCAAGATGTTCCTCAAATGTTGTAATTATTTTATCTTTTTTCATGGCCTATTTTTTTTAGTCTTTTCATCGAAATATTCCTGCTTTATCTTTAACGCCTTGTCAATCTCCTTCTGTGGTGTCTTTTGGGATTTCTTTTGAAATCCATTAAACAAAACCATAAGTTTCCCTTCATCAAAACAGCAAAATATTCTATAAATGTTACTTTCAAATTCAATCCTTATCTCATAAAGACCATCTGTCCCGGTAATATGATCAAAGAACTTTTTTGGTATCCGGTCCGCAACGGTTATAAGAAACAAAACGTAATCAATTTTTTCTTGGACTTTGCTTGAAAGAGGATTAAAGAACTCTTTAAAGTAGTTTTTGTAAAATATGAGTTTACGTTGTTGATCCATTTCGCAAAGTTAACGAATAATGGAACATTTCAAACTATTTTTACCAAAATTGTTTCGAAATTTGTCCAGATTGTTTCGAGCTGAGTCAATAATTGTAGAGGCAAAATTGTCCGGGTCAAGATTAAGTTTACTAAGTCAGCCAGATTGTAATCCACTAGTTGTCACCGGCATCCCGTGGCACCTGACTTTTAAAGCACTGCCCCGTCAGTCAAGTTGAAAGGAGAAAGAAGAAAGGAGAAGGTAAAAAGTTGAAATGTTGAAGAAGTTGAAAAGGATGGAAAGTGGAATTGAAGATACGTTCTTTACTTTCGCCTTTCGCCTTTTTACTTTTTCCTTTGCTTCAGATATGCTTCCGCCACGCCAGTCACAGGAAGAAGCGCTGATGAGAATAAGACGCTATCAGGCTCTGATGTAATCACTTTCCTGAAAATACGGTATAAATCATGTCAGGTCAGTACTGATACGTCTATGTTTTAGTAATAGTATTTACTTAATATGAATGATGGTCAAAATGTTACCCTGGGAATGACGGGGAAAGTGCAAAGTCCTGGTAAATGGGCACTAGGGCAGTGACGCGGTAGAGGTTGTCTCGGAGCCAGAAATTAGTCCGGGTGCAGGATTTAGATTGCAAGTAGATGTGCGTGTCTGGGGGGAACTCTCATTTTGAATTTTTCTATGATGCAGGAGCAAGAGCAAAAACTGTGACAAGCTTATGCACTTTATTGTCCTTGTCAGCTTGCGTTGTTATTTTTTATCATAATGATAACGACAAGCATATATTAAAAGATCATCTCCTTCAATTTTATAAACGAGTCTGTGTTCTAAGTCAATCCGTCTTGACCATAAACCAGCGAGATCATATTTTAGTGGTTCCGGTTTACCTATTCCCTCATAAGGAGATCTCTGAATCTCTTTGATTAAGGAATTAATCTTCCTTAGCATCTTTTTATCTTCGGTCTGCCAGGATGTGTAATCCTCCCAGGCATTCTTTGAAAAGACAATTCTCATTACTCTTCAATCAATTTATGCTGAGCTTTTTTCCCAGTTTTCATTTGTTCGATTGATTCGAAGAGCCTTTTAGCATTCTTTTTTGAGCTAAGAAGGTGCAAGGTTTCCATTATGGAATTATACTCTTCCAGGGATATGAGGACTGTCCCTTTTCCGGAACCTCTCTTGATTATTAACGTCTCTTTATTGAATTCTACATTGTCAAGGTAATTTTTTAAACCAGTGCGGAATTCTGTATAATTTGCAGCGATCATAATATAAAATTTAATAAGTAACTAATCAGGTACAAATATACGTACTTAATTTAAATATTCCAAATCTTTCTTCCGAAATGTCTCTGGGCCAACGTAAAACCCGAATGCAAGCTCCTGTCATTCCGAGTCCCGCTTCACGGGGACGAGGAATCTTCTTCACCCAATGAAATATAAAAATCCAGCATTTTTGTTACCACAATTCTGAAGAATTACATGGCTATCGGATCGGGACAAGTTGTGTTTTCCAGCGAAAAGAAGGGCAGTAAATGGGAAATTTTTCCGATAATCTTAAGGACAATTTACTTTAAAACGAAGGCAGGCTTATAAAAAATAATAGACAAACATATTAATAAGTACAAAAGAAAAATCGTTATTCACCTGACTCAAAGGTTAACCTATTTTGTTTTTCTTTAATGCGATTTCTGCTTTATCGATTGTCGGATGATCATAATTAAAAAATCGTTGAATAATAATTTCCGGGTCTTCTTCAATAATGATCATGTTTTTAAACTCCTGTTCAATAAATCCCTCACTAACAGCATTATCTAAGAAAGCATTAATGAAATTATAATAACCATTAATATTTAGAAATGCACAGGGTTTCTTATGTATATTTAATTGTCCCCAGGTGATCATTTCAAAAATTTCTTCAATTGTTCCAAAACCTCCGGGCAAAGCAATAAATCCATCAGATTCTTTTTGCATTAATTCCTTTCTTTCATGCATTGAATCTGTTTCTATTAACTTAGTTATACCGTTATGAGCAACCTCCTTTTCAATTAAAAACCGGGGGATTATACCGATGACCTCTCCACCAAGATTTATCATCTGATCAGCCAGTTCACCCATTAACCCTACTTTAGCTCCTCCATAAACAAGAATTAAATTATTCTTTATGAGTATTTTACTAAGATGATTAACAGATTCAACATATAATCCGGAATTTCCATAACTCGATCCACAAAAAACACATATTCTTTTCATTTTACATTACGATTATAGTATATCAAGATTATTAGTGCATTCTTAGTGAATATCATATCTGACTTATGACCTGATCTAAATGAAGATGTAAAAACCATAGCCGGCTTGCTTTGCTCCGCCTCTTATTTTTTCAGAAACTCAACCACCTTGCTATCAACCTTATCAGCTGCATGACCGACCGTCATGTGACTCCAGGTT
>JBEKDR010000113.1:0-14116 GCA_050014255.1 Bacteroidales bacterium
CCCGCCAGCTGGCGGGGAAGGTTGGGAAGGGGGTAAATCCATAATAAAGTTGAGTAATTAAGGAAGAACCCCAGCTATATCTTAATAAACAATTTATTCTTATACAGCCAGTAACACATATACCACATGGCAGCCCATATTCCAAGACTGGTTATTATATCGACTGTTTTTTCTCCGCCCCACGAAAATAACAGACTGCTGAAAGGCGCCAGAATTCTGTGAATGAGACTTGCACCGCTGATTGAAAAGAACAAATAGATGAAGATGCTGTTCATCCCGACAATTATAAACATTCTGGATCCTTTGACAAATTTCTTTTTAATGTCTATCAGCCAGTAACTGAAACAAAGGGCAAGAATCGCCCATCCTCCGCTGGCAAATACAAATGAAGAGGTAGCGATCTTTTTGATAATAGGGGTTATATTTAATAAATCGAGGCCAAATCCTATAATTAAAGCCGATACTCCGGCAATGAGCAAGATCTGAATTTTTTTTGCTGCTGGTATATCGCTCATCAGAAGTTTGCCGCAAAGCACTCCCCAAACAGTATGAGCCGTGGTTGAAATAAAGTTCAATGTTGCCCACTCGCTTGCCTTGTCAACTCCCTCAATCTTATTATTAAACCATGCACCAAGGTTTTCAAAGTTCACCCAGGGGTGATTAAATCCCTCCACCGGGAAAAAACGATATGCCAAATCAATAAGTACCAGAATAACAAAAGTGAAAATCAATTGAAATTTATAGCTTTTGTTCCTGATAAGGAATGCAACCAGATATGTAACTGAAAGTTGTGCCAGGACATTCTGAAACCTGAAGACCAGTTTCCCTGCGTCAGTAAAATAGAGGGCCCAGCCCAGGAATAATAACAGGCATGAACGCTTTATTGCATGCCGGGTAATAGTTTTAACACTGTCGCCTTTTTTTATCCTGTTGGCAACTGCAAACGGGATCGCAACACCGACTATAAACATGAAAAAAGGCTGTATAAGATCCCAGAAATGCAATCCGTGCCAGGCATGATGGCTGAGCTGGACACCAAGAAATTGTATTATGCCAATGTGAGATTTCTCCAGTTGACCATAAAGTTCGGTGGCTTCCCCTGCTAAAAGGAACATCGTGAAGCCACGAAAGAAATCTACTGAAGTCACCCTTCCCGGAAGAGTAGGATTCATTGTTTGTGCATTTGGATCCATTTTTCTATTAATTTTATTCAATCAAATTTATTGTTTTGTTTTCTGAATATCAAATTCAAAGCAGTAAGATTGTAAGGAATTTTAAAAATGACTGAGATGCAAAGACAACAATCAAAAAAAGTAACCATCGCCTGCATAAAGCGATGTCTGATTCTTCCTTTTATCAGTGTAATATTCTTTGAGCTGACAGGATGCAACCCAAAACCTCATTCAGAAAAACCAGGAAAACTCAGTAACGATACAACAGCTGTGAAAAATAAGGTTGATCTGACAAAGATTAAAATCGGCTATTGTACTCCGTCGCTTAATGCCCCTTTCTATGTTGTTCTTACACAATATGTTCAAAAGTATTCTGAAGGATATGGGATGAAATTCGTATCTGCAGACGGGCAGGACGATATTATCAAACAAATCACATCGATGGAAGATCTGATTGCAGCCGGAGTAAATGTACTAATACTTAATCCGCTTGATCATAAAGCTCTTGTGCCTGCTGTAAATGCTGCCGTCAAATCTGGTATCCCTGTCTTTATTGTCGACAGTGCCATAGATCCTTCAGCTAATTATATCACATCGGTTCAGGCAAACAACATGGGTAACGGGGAACTGATAGGAGAATGGATTGTGAATAAATTAGGCAAAACAAAAATAAAAGCAGCACTGATCAGCGGTAGTCAGGGCAACCCGGTTGGAAAGGAAAAACGGCTCGGATTCATACGTGGTTTTTCAGAAGCACAATTAATGACCCGGGGAAATGTTGACCTGACTATTGTATCTCAAGGCTGGGGCAACTGGACAAACAACGGTGGATTAAAAGCTATGGAAGATATTCTGGTGGCAAACCCTGATATTAATTTGCTGGTAGCTGAGAATGATGCAATGGGAATGGGTGCCCTGAAAACAATCAATGAAGCGGGGAAAGCATCAAATATCACCGTGGTTGGTTTCGACGGACAAAAAGAAGCTTATGAACTGATAAAGGAAGGGAAATTTGGTGCTACTGCACTTAACAGTCCAAAGGAATTGGCAAGGCTGGTGGTTGAGGCTGTGGTTAAATATTTAAATGGGGAAAAACAAATTGAAAAAGTGATCTTTACACCTGCAGTATTGATAACAAAAGATAACGTCGACCAGTATTATGACCCAAAAGCTATTTTTTAAAGAAACCAGCAGATGCAGGATGAACAGAGTTGAATTAATAAATATTTCAAAATCATTCGGCGGGATCGCTGCATTAAAGTCAGTTACGTTAAAAGTTATGCCGGGAGAAATCCATGCCCTTATCGGAGAAAATGGTGCTGGAAAGTCAACTCTTATGAAAATTCTTTCAGGAGCATATACGAAAGATAGTGGTCAGATTTTTTTGGATGGTTCAGAAGTCCAGATCCGCAATACTCACGATAGCAAGAAATTGGGAATTGGAATAATTTATCAGGAATTTTCACTTGTTCCGGCTTTATCGGTTGCCGAAAATATTTTCTTAAAGCAACTGGGCGCTAAAGGTTATTGGATGCATTGGAACAAAATCAGGAAAAAGGCTGAAGAGCTCATTCATAGTATTGGTTTCAGCATTGATCCATCACTAAGAGCCGGTGATCTAAGTATAGCAGAACAGCAGATAATTGAAATTGCAAAAGCATTATCGGAGAATGTGAAAGTACTTATTCTGGATGAGCCTTCTGCAGTGCTTGGACCGCAGGAGATCCAGAAACTTTTCAATACTCTGGACAGACTTAAAAAAGAAGGCGTCTCTATCATTTATATTTCGCACCACCTGAGTGAGATTTTTCAGATTGCTGACAGGGTGACTGTACTTAAAGACGGAATATCCGGCGAAAGTTTAAAGGTATCTGAGACCGACAGAGATTCAGTAATCAGACGGATGTTAGGAAGATCGCTTGACGCTATGTACCCTGTGCGTAATTCAATTATAGGAGAAGAAGTACTAAGTGCGACTGATATTTATCCTGCTGATAAGGTAAAAGGTGTTTCAGTTAGCTTAAAAGCAGGGGAGATAGTTGGTATTGCCGGCCTTGTCGGAAGTGGCCGGACTGAAACAGTAAGAGCCATTTTTGGTGCTGATAAACTGAAAAAAGGTAAAATATTCCTGTTTGGAAAGGAACATAAAATCAGTTCTCCCCGGAAAGCACTAATGCTGGGGATCGGCATGGTACCGGAAGACAGAAAGCAACATGGGGTAATTCTTCCGCTAAGTATAAAGCAGAATATCAGTTTAACTGATTTGAATGGGATTTCAAATCATTTTGGCTTTATAAAAGCGAAAAAAGAGAAGAATAATGCCATTGGCCTGATCAGCAGGCTGGCCATCAAAACGGAAAATGAAAATCAGGAAGTGAGTAAGCTAAGCGGAGGAAATCAACAAAAAGTAGCATTGGCAAAATGGCTTAACAGGGAGTGCAGAGTGATGATAATAGATGAGCCGACACGCGGTGTAGACGTGGGTGCAAAGGTGGAGATATACAATCTTATTAATGAACTTTCGCATAAGGGAGTAGCAATACTTGTGGTTTCTTCCGAATCTTCAGAATTAATGGGTATATGCGACCGTTTACTTGTTATGCGGAAAGGTATTATTCAGGGAGAACTGGAAAAAAAGAATTATTCCGAAGAGGAGATATTACGTTTGTCGATAGGTGTCAATTAACATCATATTAAAAATGGAAATTTCAGCCAGCTTAAGAAAATATTTACAATTTCTTGTAAAATATAATACAGCCTTTATTTTTCTTATAATGCTTGTGGTTTCAGCAAGTATATCAGATGTGTTCTTTTCTTCTGCCAATTTATTCAATCTGGTAAGGCAGGTTACGCCTGTGGGTATCATCAGCATGGGGATGCTACTGGTTATCCTTACAGGCGGTATAGATCTTTCAGTTGGTTCAATTGTTGCCATGGTTGGCCTTTTATGTGCCTTATTTACTCACAATATGTCTTTGCCTTTGGCAATACTTGCATCTCTGGCATGCGGACTCCTGGTAGGAAGTGTATCGGGTTATCTGGTTTCAATTCATAAGCTGGCTCCGTTTATTGCAACACTGGCAATTATGTCTGTTGTCAGAGGACTTGGTTTTATCTTTTCAAAAGGAGCACCCATTCTGGTTGATGACAATGCTTCTGCCTTAACAGACTTCGGTAGCGGTAATTCTCTGGGCATTCCCAATCCTGCCCTGATATTGTTCTTAGTATTTGCCATCACCGCTGTTATGCTGAAGTATAATGTTTTCGGACGTATAATAATTGCTATTGGCAGCAATGAAGAGGCCGTAAGATTATCGGGAATAAAAGTTTCAGTTTATAAGTTCAGTGTATATGCTATTGCAGGTGTTCTTTCTGCTGCTGCCGGTATCATAACGACAGCAAGAACTGCAGTTGGTTCTCCTGTCATGGGTATCGGAATGGAACTGGATGTGATAGCAGCCGTGGTAATAGGCGGTGCCAGTTTAAGCGGTGGTAAAGGTTCAGCCATAAATACACTTCTGGGCGTTCTGATCCTGGGGATGATTGGCAATATAATGAACCTGATTAACATTCCGGCATATTCACAGCAGGTCATTAAAGGATTGATTATCATTATTGCTGTGTTGTTGCAACGGTTTCAGAGCAGCAACATTTAATTGGTTATGAAGGAGATAATAAAACTTAAAACAAAAAATCTTTCACTGCTTCCAAAAGCAGTGGTGACTCCTGCCTATGACCGGACAAAAATAAAAGCCGGAATTGTTCATATTGGCATTGGCGGTTTTCACAGGTCACATGAAGCTTATTATGCAGATAGATTTCTGGAATGTAAGGGCTCAGCTGACTGGGGAATATGTGGCGTGGCATTACTGGATAACGATCGCAGGATATTTGATACATTAGTAAATCAGGATGGTTTATATACGTTAATGATCACTGAACCGGACGGCACTCTAAATGCCAGGGTCATTGGTTCAATCGTCGAATATCTTTTTGCGCCTGCAAACCCGGAAGCCGTAGTCGAAAAGATGGCAGATCCTGATATTAAAATCATTACACTTACAATTACAGAGGGAGGATATAATTTCGACGAAGCAACCGGTGAATTCCGGATAACAGAACCTTCAATTCAATGGGACCTGAATAATCCTGAAAATCCAAAAACGGTTTTCGGATATCTTACACAGGCGTTGAAACGCCGAAGAGACAGAGGCATTTCAGGATTGACCATTCAGTCGTGTGATAATATCCAGAAAAATGGTCATGTATTAAAAAAAATGCTTTTATCCTATATTAAAGCAGCGGAACCAGAATTAGTAAGCTGGATTGAAAAGCAGGTTACTTTTCCTGATTGTATGGTGGATCGAATTACCCCTGTAACAACATTATCAGATATTGAGAATCTTAAAAATGTCTATGGCATTGATGACGCCTGGCCTGTTGTTTGTGAGCCTTTTATTCAATGGGTTATCGAGGATAATTATTCAAACGGAAGACCGGAATGGGAATCAGTGGGAGTGCAATTTGTTCACGATGTAAGTCCGTATGAAAAAATGAAGATCAGATTGCTGAATGCGGGGCACTCATTACTGGGATTTTCAGGTTCACTTTATGGTTGCAACACTATTGATGAAACAGTAAGGATCCCTTTGTTCAGATCATTCCTCCGTGAATTTATGGATATTGAGGTGACTCCGGTCCTGGGAGAACTTGAAGGAATCAGTATAGAAGATTACAAAGACAGCCTGATTCAAAGATTTGGAAATAAGAACATTAAAGATAAGTTGTCCAGAATTTGTCTTGAAAGTTCAGCTAAAATACCCAGGTTTTTATTGCCGACCGTAAAGGAACAGTTGGAAAGAGGTGGCGAGATTAAGCGGAGTGTTGTTGTAATAGCTGCATGGTGCCGATACCTGGAATTATCCGGCACAAAGGGGCATGATTATGATATCGAAGATAAAATGGGTGATGTTTTGCATAATAATTCAATCGCTTCAATCAGTGTAGACCCACTCGCATTTCTGAAGGTTGAGACCATATTCAGTGATCTTGTCCGGTCAAAACGGTTTGTAGATACCTATTTACTCATAATTAATAGTATCCGCGAAAATGGAATTTCAGAAACAATCAGGAATCTGAACCAGATTGTTGCTTAAAAAGATTAAATGGAGCTAAGCCATTTTTGTAAGCAGACAGAAATAAAAACGATTATAAAAATATAGAAGTATGAGACAGGCAATCATGTTGTCTCCCGGTGTAATTGAGCATCGTGAAGTTCCAGAGCCGGGAAAGTTGCAGGAGAACGAAATCTTACTCAGAATAAAAAAAATCGGTATCTGCGGTTCCGATATTCATGTCTATCATGGCAAACATCCTGCAACACCATATCCTGTTGTTCAGGGGCACGAATATTCAGGAATTGTGGAAGCGGTTGGAAGATCTGTCATCAAAGCTTTACCAGGTATGAGAGCAACGGGAAGACCTCAGCTGGTTTGCGGTGAATGCGGACCATGCAAAAGAGGGCAGTATAATGCCTGCCAGAAATTAAAAGTTCAGGGTTTTCAGGCCCCGGGTGTTGCCCAGGATCTGTTTGTCATATCTGAAGACAGACTGGTGGTATTCCCTGATAGCATGACATTTGAACAGGGTGCATTGATTGAGCCTGCAGCCGTAGGCGCACATTCTACAAGTCGTGCTTCGGACCTGGAAGGAAAAAATGTGGTAGTATCCGGCGCCGGAACTATTGGAAACCTGGTAGCTCAATTTGCGAAAGTGAGAGGAGCCGGGAAAGTATTGATCACGGATGTGAGTGACTATCGTCTTGATATAGCAAGACAATGCGGGATCGAAGGAACACTCAATGTAAATAAAACATCCTTTGAAGAGGGGAGCAAGGCATTCTTTGGTAAAGAGGGTTTTCAGGCAGGATTTGAAGCCGCAGGCATACAGGAATCACTAGATGTACTTATGAAGCACGTGGAAAAAGGAGGAGAGATAATAATTCTTGGAGTTTACTCCAGGAATCCCGTTGTAAACATGTTTTATTTAGGAGAGCATGAACTGAATGTCTATGGTTCCATGATGTACCTCCATGAGGATTATGAACAAGCTGCTGAGATGATTTCTTCCGGTAAAATCATTACGGCTCCTCTTCTCACGAAATCTTTCCCATTTGAGCATTTCATTGATGCCTATAAGTTTATTGAGCAGCAAGGAGATAAAACGATGAAAGTAATGATAGATCTTTAATTAATTTCAGACTCATTCAACGATGCTAACAACTTGCCTCTTAATGGGAAAACAAAAAGCCTGGTAGAGTAAGAACTCCTTTAACTTATTTCAAAGACCACTAAAAACAGCACTGTCAATTCCATCCATCTGAGCAGATCTTTGATGGATGCCTTTTTATTTGACTTGTATTAATGTCTTTCATAACTTTATCACAAAGAAGGACTGAACATGGCAAGCATAATTCCAGGTTACGAATACGACATCTTCATCAGCTATCGCCAGAAAGACAATAAAGGTGACAGGTGGGTGAGTGAATTTGTTGATGCCCTGAAGACAGAACTGGAATCGACATTCAAGGAAGAAATTAGTGTCTATTTTGACATTAATCCTCATGATGGACTACTAGAGACCCACGACGTTGATGCCTCATTGAAAGAGAAACTGAAGTGTCTGATCTTTATTCCAATAATATCACGTACATATTGCGATCCGAAGTCATTCGCGTGGCAACATGAGTTTGAAACATTCGTGGAGCAGGCTAAAAAGGATCAGTTCGGATTGAAAGTTAAGCTGCCCAGTGGTAACATTGCAAACAGAGTACTTCCTGTCCGTATCCATGATCTGGACAATGATGACATAAAACTATGTGAATCAGTTTTAAGTGGATATCTCAGGGGCGTTGAGTTTATATACAGGGAGCCGGGCGTAAATAAACCCCTTACTTCTGAGGATGATGAGAAAAAGAATTTGAATAATACAAAATACAAAATTCAGATAAATAAGACAGCAAATGCAATAAAGGAGATCATTGCAGGAATGACAACAGGGGAGATGGTATCAGGGAAGGAGAAGGCTGCTGATCAAATATCATGGGAAGAGACCAGGAAAGAAAAACGTCCAGCCCTTCAGCTGAAGTCATTGGGTACGAAAAAGAGAAAACGGTTTTCAATTATTATTTCAGTTTTAATTATTGCAGTATTAGCAGGAATATTTGTATATCCAAAAGTATTTAAAAGGGATACTATGGAAAGGCTCAGATCATCAGGAGAAAGGATCGCAATAGCTGTCTTGCCATTTCAGAATCTCACAAATGATACTACCTGGAATATATGGCAGGATGTGATCCAGGAGAGCTTGATCTCATCCCTTTCAAACACAGGTGAGTTAAAAGTTAAGCAGAAAGAGCCAATAAGATACCTGCTTCAAACCAAGGGACTTATTGAACATGCTTCAATTTCACCTGCTGTCGCAGGTACGATCTCGAAGACTCTCGATGCGGATATATTCATTTTTGGTAACATGCAAAAGGCAGGTCCTGTCATGCGTTTAAATGCGCAATTAATCGATACAAAAACCAGGGATGTTCTAAAATCATTTGAAATAAATGGACCCTACAAAGAAGAAAAAATCTCAGATATCATTGATTCTCTGAGGAAGAAAGTTACAGATTTCCTTACGATATCAAGATTAATGAAAGAATTCCCATCCTACTTCCAGCTTTACACTTACGCCTTCAAGTCACCCGAGGTACTCAGATATATTATTTTTGCTGATAATGCTAAGGCCAGAATGGATTATTCCACGGCAAGAAAATGGTACCTGAAAGCTCTAGACATCGATTCCAGCAGTTTTGACGCGTATCTGGGACTCTGGCAAACGGCTGGCACAATGGAGCAGAGCTTGCAAGCATTGTTTAAACTCTACAATAAAAGAGAGCAGATGCCTGCCCTTGACCAGATGTGGGTAAGCTGGGCATATGCTCTCAGTTTTGAACCTGGTGAAGTAATTAAATGCTTAAGACAAATCCAGGAAATTGATGATCAGAACCCAAATATTCCTTTTTTGACGGGAAATGTTTATAATTCAATGAATCAATATGATAAAGCAATACCTTTATACGAAAAAAATATAGAAATGGCCCAAAAACTGGGCGTTGAAAACAATTATGGATATGCAGCTCTTGGAGAAACATATCATAAGACAGGTCAATACAAAGAGGAGAAAAAGATTTATAATAAAGCTGAACAATGCATTCCCGATCATTCATCAATACTTTATAGTTGGATAATCCGCGACTGTGCTGCACTGTCATTGACGAAAGGCGATTCGGTCAATTCAAATAAATATATTGAAAATTACAAATCTGTCATGAAAGGAAACTTATCCTCTGAAACAGAAATTACAGAAGGTTTGGCCTTGATATACAAATCAGCTGGCGTCCTGGATAAAGCAGAAGAATATTATCGAAAAGCACTCTCTATGGAACCTGGGAATGCAGGTTTAATAAACAGATTTGCCAATTTCCTTATTGAAAATAATCGAAAATTTAATGAAGTTTCGCTGCTTACCAATAAGGCAATGGAACTAGCTCAGAACAGGGTGGATTATTTTAATTATTCAGATACTAAAGGCTGGGGCTTATATAAACAGGGCAGCTACCAGGAAGCTTTGGAAGTTCTTCAAAAAACCTTGGATGAGGCACCTTATAAATTGTATTCTATTAAATCCCATCTCGAGGAGGTAAAAAAAGCTATTGCAGATAATAAGTGAAGAGCAAAGTGCATGGACCTTGCAACCTGCAACTTGCAACTGACATTTGGCAAAAAAGATTTTTCTGATATTAGTTTTTCTCTTTCGTAACTTTATCAAAATGAATGAATAACATGGGAAGCCTTATTATTGGATTTGAATACGACATTTTCATCAGCTACCGCCAGAAAGACAGTACAATGAGAAGGGGAGAAAGGGAGAAGAGGTGATTGGGAGAAGGATCGCACGACCGCACAACCGCAAGACTGCAAGACTGCAAGACTGCAAGACTGCATGACTTAATGATAATTAGAACAAATGCTTAAAATATGGCAAGTCTCATTCCCGGTTACGAATACGATATCTTTATCAGCTACCGCCAAAAAGATAATAAAGGCGACAGGTGGGTGAGTGAATTTGTTGAGGCTCTGATGACAGAACTTGAATCAACATTCAAGGAAGAAATCAGCGTATATTTTGACGTTAATCCTCATGATGGACTTCTAGAGACACATGATGTTGATGCCTCCCTAAAAGAGAAACTGAAGTGCCTGGTCTTTATTCCGATCATATCACGTACATATTGTGATCCCAAGTCTTTTGCATGGGAGCATGAGTTTAAAGCATTCGTGACATCGGCTTCAAATGATCAGTTTGGATTGAAGGTAAAACTGCCAAATGGAAATGTTGCAGGCAGGGTACTCCCTATACGGATTCATGATCTGGACATTGCTGATATTAAGGAATGTGAATTGGTTCTTGGAGGAGTACTTCGTGGTATTGAGTTCATATATAAGGAACCGGGAATAGACAAGCCCCTTGTTCCTGAGGATGATGAGAAGAAGAATTTAAATAATACGAAATACAGAATTCAGATCATCAAGGTGGCTCATGCAATAAAAGAGATTATTCTTGGCATGAAAGCAAAGCTGGTCCAGGTAGTCAAAGAAAAGGATCAGAATAAAGAATCAACTACAGGGGGTAGGGAGGATGAGAGAAAAATTGATCCGAAGAAATCTATTAAACCAGGACAACGCAACTTTATATCACCAGTGGCGATTATTACATTATTAATAATTATAGTAATACTAGTTTATCCAAGAATCTTCAGACACAACACTTTGGAAAAACTTAGATCATCAGGAGAAAGAATTTCTGTCGCAGTAATGCCTTTTCAGAATTTGACCAGTGATACCACAAAGAATTTCTGGCAGGAAATGATTCAGGACAACCTGATTACATCCCTTTCAAACTCTGAAGAACTAAAAGTCAGACAAATAGAATCAATAACTAGTTTGCTTAAAAGCAAAGGGCTTGTCAAATATGCTTCAGTTACCCCTTCTGTTGCGAATGCAATTTCACGAAAACTGGATGCAAATTTCTTTATCAGTGGTAGTATAAACCAGTCAGGTTCAACAATCCGTCTGAATGCTCAGTTAATTAACTCAAAAACTGAAGATGTGTTAAAATCATTTCAGATAAATGGAAAATATGAGAATATACTTCCTCTCACAGATTCCCTTTCAATAATTGTAAAGGATTTTCTTTTATTGTCAACAATTAAAAATGAATTGCCAACCGGTTATAATAACATATCAACCACCAATTCTCCAGAAGCATTCAGGTATTTCATTTACGGGAGAAGAGAATTTGTGACGTGGAATTATTTCGCAGCGCAGAACTGGCTTTATCAGGCAATCTCAATTGATTCAAATTTTGTTGATGCAATTATGATGCTTTCCAATTCGTACGGAAATGAGTTCCTTTATGAAATGGCAACAAAATCGTATGGCGACGAATCCTTATATGATTCGGCAAAAAAGTTTTGTATAAAAGCTTATGAAAAAAAAGATCAGGTACCTTTAAAAGAAAAGATAAACATAAATTGGCTCTATGCCGTATACTTTGAAACACCATATGAACAGATGATTTACCTGAAGCAGTTTCTGGATTTAGATAATCAAAATCCAAATGTATATTTCTGCTTAGGGAATAGTTATTTTGATTTAAATCAATATGATAAAGCCATTCCTGAATATGAAAAAGTACTTGAAATATATAAAAAATGGGGATTAAAACCATACTGGATTTTTGACTACACTAATCTGGGAGAAGCATATCGAAAAACAGGTCAGTATGAGAAGTCAATGAAGATTTATAAGTTGGCAGAGAAAGATTTTCCTGATGATCCGAGCCTTATCTATTACCAGGCGTTACTCTCCTGGGCTGTTGGAGATTCGGTTGCAGCAAATCGGTATACAGAGAAAGGTGTTTCCTTCCTCAGAAGTGTATCATCCTCTGAATCAAATATTTCAGCAATACTTGCTGGCGCCAGCTCGGAGTCAGGATCGATGGATAGGGCAGAGAAATATTACCGGCAAGCTCTGTCGTTAGAACCTGAAAGTGCAATAAATATGAATAATCTTGCATATTTTTTAATCGATAAAGATCGTAATGTCAATGAGGGAATGGAGTTAATTGATAAGGCATTGAAATTAAGACCTGGGTACTATCTTTATCAGCACACTAAAGGCTGGGGATTATATATGCAGGGAAAATATCAGGAAGCTCTTGATCTTCTTCAAAAAAGTTGGGATTTAAGAATGAGAAATGCTGTTTATGACCATAAAGCATTCCTCCATCTTGAGGCAGCGAGGAAGGCTGTTACAAATCAAAAATGAAGAATCCGACTTCGGTGAAGCTTCGTTGGTCAAAGAAGGCTTCGTCGGATGAAGGGGGAGAATCCACCTTCTCCACCAACTGGCACATTCAGTGGATAAAGGGGGAAAGAATTATAGAGAATACTAACCCAATATTTTGTATTTTTGCTGTAAAACATTTAATATGATTGCCAGGGAATTTATATTGACTACGATCAGAAAACATAAATCAGAATTATCTGAATTAGGAATTCGTAATATCGGTTTGTTCGGCTCCTATGTCAGAGATGAACAATCGGTTAAAAGTGATATTGATATCCTTGTTGAATTTGACCCGAATAAGGAAAATTTTGATAACTATATGGCAGTATATGATTTGATTGAGCAACTATTTAAAAACAATAGAGTTGAAATTGTTACAAAAAATGGGTTGAGCCCATATATTGGTCCAGTTATTTTAAATGAAGTAGTGTATGTCTAAAGAACCAATAGAATACTTAAAACATATACGTGATGAATGTTATTATATCTTATCAGTCATCAACGATGAATTATCAAAAGATGAATTTATCAAAGATGAGACCATAAAAAGGGCAGTTGTAAGAAGTTTGGAGATAATAGGCGAAGCCACAAAGAAGATTTCTGGAGATTTCAAAGCTAAGTGGAGATCTGTGGATTGGAAAAGTATGTCGGGAATGAGAGATAGATTAATTCATGATTATATGGGAATAAATTATACAATTGTATGGGATGTTGTTAAAAACAAAATTCCGGAACTTTATATACAGATAATTGAAGTAATTGAAAATGAATAGAACGCGGTAATTCGTTTTGCATGGCAAGTCTCATTCCCGGTTACGAATACGACATCTTCATCAGCTACCGCCAGAAGGATAATAAAGGCGACAGGTGGGTAAGTGAATTTGTTGATGCTCTGAAGACTGAACTCGAATCTACATTCAAAGAGGAGATAAGTGTATATTTTGACATCAACCCTCACGATGGGCTTCTGGAAACACACGATGTAGATGCCTCCCTGAAAGATAAGCTGAAGTGTCTGGTCTTTATCCCAATTGTTTCACGCACCTATTGCGATCCTAAGTCATTTGCATGGGAACATGAGTTCAAAGCGTTTGTAGAAGAAGCATCTAAGGATCAGTTTGGGCTGAAGGTTAAACTGCCTAATGGTAATGTTGCAAGCAGAGTACTACCTATTCAGATTCACGACCTTGATGTTGATGATAAAAAGCTGATTGAAATTGAACTTGGAGGATTTTTAAGGGGAATAGAATTTATATATAAGGAACCCGGCGTGAATCGTCCTCTCATGGTCAGTGAAGGTCATCCGGATAATAATCTCAATAAAACATTTTATCGGAATCAGATTAATAAGGTATCAAATGCCGTTAAAGAGATTACTACTGCAATAAGGAAACATAATCACCAGGTTGGAGAAGTTCCAAAAGAGGTCGCCAGAGAAAAATCGGAACAGCCAAAGAAACTTAAACCAAAAGTCATAATTGC
>JBEKDR010000114.1:0-13455 GCA_050014255.1 Bacteroidales bacterium
TACTTTTGAGGGGCATAAGGGAAGAAGTGGTGATTCGTAAATAAATTGCCTCTTATTTGGAAGCTTGTTGCGAATCACCACTTCTTCCCTACATAACCACTTAATTACCATGTCATTCCGAGCGCAGCGAGGAATCTCAAATTGAACTATTAGGATTTTTAATTTGAGAAAGAAGATGCATTTGTAATAATTTTATACTGATTTGAAGATTTCTTGAATTTATTTTAACCAAATTTCGTCAGATATTTTAGATAATTCAGAGTTATCTTCTGTTATTTAATGTAATGTATTATTTTTATTACTTCATTTTTTTAAGGTTTCTGAATCATAAATTTCAGTTTATAAATTATTTATTGTCATAGCCATGAAAACAAAACAATCGAGAAGGGAATTCCTGAGGCTATCTGCCACAGGAGCTCTGGGAGCAATCGTTATTTCAAAGAATGACTGGAAAACTTCAGCAGGACCTGCATCAGTTAAACCTGTTGTTGACCTGAAGACATTCGGAATAGGACTTCAGTTATATACCATACGTGATGCCATGAAAATAGATGCGCCTGGCTCATTGAAAAAAGTTTCTGACATTGGTTATAAATACCTGGAACTTGCCAATTATGAAAACGGGAAATTTTATGGTTATCTGCCGGGCGAATTCAAAAAAATGGTAAATGACCTGGGAATGGAAATATTAAGCAGTCACGCAGGGGTTAATCCTAAGGGCATTACAGCTGAAGAAGCTAAGAAAATGGCAGAGGATCATGCCAGGCTTGGTGCAAAATATTGTATGCAGCCATGGATTGAGGAGGCTGACCGGAAATCGATCGCAGGTTATCAAAGAATGGTGGCCGAATGGAACAAAGTAGGTAAGATAATGAAAGAAAACGGCATCCAGTTCGGATACCATAATCATAATTTCGAGTTTGATACTGTAGAGGGCAAGGTTCCATATTTTGATGTGTTTTTGCCGGAAATGGACAAAGACCTTATGACTATGGAACTTGATCTTTTCTGGGCAACCAAAGCCGGCCAAAATCCTGTTGAGATATTCAAAAAATACCCCGGCAGGTTCCAGCTTTTCCATATGAAAGATATGTTGACTAAACAGGCGCCTTTTTTCACTACAAATGGTGTAAGTGATTTCGCTCCTGTAGGCACGGGGATCATTAATTTCAAGGAAATTCTTGCATCAAAAAATATTGCGGGGATGAAATATATGATTGTTGAGCAGGACAATGCTGGTGATGACAAACCATTTGATGCAATTAAGACCAGCATTACCAATTTAACGACCAAGATACTGGTGTAACAGCACAGAGCATAGGGCACAAGGTTCTGAGCCCTGAGCCCTGAGCTTTTACCAGCTAGAATCATACCATGGTCTTACATCCGTGGCAACCATTCCGGCTCTTAATGCAGCTTCTATACCAAGGTCTCCATCCTCAAAGACTTCAATGAATTCCGGATCAATTTTCATAAGGGCCGCGCATTTGAGAAAGGTTTCCGGATGAGGTTTGAAATTCTCTACGTCGTTAGCCGTAATAATAATGTCAAAGAATTTACGAAGGTCTGTAATGTACAGGGTCCGTTCAACAGCTTCCCTGTGACCTCCTGTTCCGATAGCCATCGGTAGTTTTCCCCAATATTTTTTTACTATATCAACTACCGGTTGGATGGGTTTGACCAGGTGCTGCTCCTTATAGAATTCAATAAGCTTTTCAGCCATAATCTGATTTATGGTAACACTTCCATCTAATTTGCATTTTTTAATGATCTCATCAGCGATTATCCATCCTGGTGTTCCGGTATGTTTCCGAAGAAAAGCTGTGTCGATATCCGCTCCAAATTTCCGACAAGCCATTCGCCAACCTTTAAAGTGATATGGCATCGTATCGGCAAGCGTTCCGTCAAGATCAAAAATAAGTCCTTTAATACCAGGTTTAATATCGTATTGCATTATTTTTTAATTGCGGCTAAGGTAGGAAGAAATTGTTGAATAGTTGAAATGCTGAAAAGTTGAATTTGTTAAACTCAACCTATCAACCCATCAACCCGTCAACCCGTCAACTCATTAACTCTTTAACTCTTCACCCTAAGCACTGTTATTGGGTAATTGAATATATAATTTCTGACTTTTTGTATGAATTTTCTTATCTTGTAAAAATTGTGGAAAATCTGTTTATTGGAGATAGGAATGAATAAATTGAATCCATTATTTTAATCACTAATGAAAGCTGATAATGTTTTTAATAAATGGAAGGGCCGTAAGTTTATTAACTTGCCTGCTCGCGTTCTTGTTCTGACAATTTTATCAATTATGGTGACGGATATTCTGGTTGCCTATATTGTAAAGAACCTGGCTCCCTTACCGTTATTTGAAGAGCTGTTAATTGATTCATTTTTACTGATAATAATCCTCCTCCCGATCATTTACTACTTTGAATTTCGCCCTCTTTCCAAATCAATTGCTGATCTGAACATGGAAAAGGAGAAAACTATGAAAAGCGAGGAAAAATTCTCGAAAGCTTTCATGAACAGTTCCGATTCAGTAAATATAAACAGGATGTCAGATGGGATGTATGTGTCTGTTAACAAGGGATTTACAAAAATATTGGGATACACAGAGGAAGATGCCATCGGAAAGACTTCTCTTGAACTGAATATATGGGCAGACCCGTCAAGCAGGGAAAAACTTGTAAAGGAACTTCAACAGAATGGGATCGTGGCTGATTTTGAAGCCGACTTCAGGAGGAAAGACGGTAAAATAGTGAACGGATTAATGTCAGCATCAATTATTGAAATTGACGGTGTACCTCATCTTCTCAACGAAACAAAGGATATTACCCAGAATAAGCTTATTAGCAAGGCTTTTGAATTTGAACAATTCCTTGTAAATGCACTTATGAATAATATTCCTGACCATATCTATTTTAAAGACAGAGAAAGCAAGTTTATAAGAAATAACAAAGCTCATGCTATCTCTTTTGGATTAAGTGATCCGGATCAGGCAATCGGTAAGAGCGATTTCGATTTTTTTACAAGGGAGGCTGCACAACAGGCGTACGAAGATGAACAAATGATAATCAAAACCGGACAGCCTGTTTTTAAGGAAGAAAAACTTACCAGGAAAGATCAATCTGTTGCCTGGTTCTTTGCTATGAAGATGCCTCTCCGAGATGATGCAGGAAACATCATAGGTACTTTTGGCATTTCCAGGGATATTACATTGCGCAAAAGATCGGAATTGGAAAATGAGGTCATTTATGAAATCATACAGGGAATTACTACAACCTCTAACCTCGATGAGTTGCTTAAACTGATTCATACTTCATTGGGCAAGGTAGTTTATGCAGAGAATTGTTTTGTGGCTCTTCATAATCAGAAAACCGGACTCTTCAGCTTCCCGTATTTTGTTGATAAATTAGATGAAACACCACTACCGACATCTATGGGTAAAAGTTGTTCAGCTTATGTATTTCGCACAGTTAAGCCGCTACTGTTAACAAAAAAAATCTTCGATCAGCTTGCAGAACAAAATGAAGTAGAGCTGGTTGGATCAAGTTCACCTTCATGGATAGGAATTCCGTTGCAAACTCCCTCAAAAGTGATCGGAGTGTTAGTTCTTCAACATTATGAAAAGGAAAATGTTTATTCAGAAAATGATTTAAAATTTCTCAGTTCAATCGGAAGTCAGATTGCAATATCTATTGAACGAAAAATGTCAGAGGAAGAAATCAGGATGAAAAATGAACTTCTTCAGGCTATTAATGCAGAGAAAGATAAATTCTTTTCAATAATTGCACATGACCTTAGGGGTCCGTTAAGTGCATTCGTTGCTGCTACCGAGATAATTACCGAAGAAATTCAGACTATGAGCATTGAAGAGATTAAGGATATTACTGACAGCATGAAGACATCTGCTACAAATATCTACAGTCTGCTCGAAAACCTCCTTGAGTGGTCAAGATTAAAGCGGGGTGGAATGGATTTCGTACCTGAAAAATCCAATTTAAAGAAAAAAACCAGTGAATGTATAAATGTTCTGTATGAGTCTGCAAGAAAAAAAGGAATTGAGATTGATGTTACTATTCCGGAAGAATTGGAAGTTTTAATTGACAGTCATATGTTTGAAACTGTTATCAGGAACCTTGTTTCAAATGCGATAAAATTTACCAGATCAGGAGGCAAGGTTAACGTGTCGGCTGGATATAATGATGATCATTATGTCGAGGTTAAGGTCAGTGATTCCGGAATCGGCATCCCTCCGGAATTAAAAGATAAATTATTCCATATTAATGAAAAGACGAGCAGACCGGGTACCGGAGGTGAACCGAGTACAGGACTAGGATTGCTGTTATGTAAAGAATTCATCGAAAAACAAGGTGGTAGAATATGGGTTGAAAGCATTGTAAATCAAGGTTCTACATTTTATTTCTCACTGCCATGTTAAAATAGAAAATTTCGGGAATTTAGTAAAAGAACAAGAGTTATAAATCTTGAATTTTACGGATCAGGTTGGCTAAACCTGAATGCATTTCTACGGTTTCTTAAATATCATTGAGGAGATAAAATGATAAGCAAAAAGAATGTCATGATGCCTGTCACAGGCATGTCATGCAGCAATTGTGCTTTAACAATAGAATCGGGTGTCAGAAAACTAAAGGGAGTCACTGATGCTAATATTGATTTTGCCGGCGAGAAACTGATTATTGTCTTTGATCCTGAAATTATATCCGAAAGGGAGATAGCAGCATTTGTCAAGAAGATCGGTTATGGGATTGCGACCGGAAAGTTTGAACTTCCTGTAACCGGCATGCAGGACAATACAGACGCTACTACATTAGAGAAAGTGTTACTGCGTCAGGAGGGTGTACTTTTCTGTGGCGTAAATTTCAGCACAGAACATGTTTTGATAGAATATGTTCCCGGTTTGACAAGTATTGCTGAACTTGCCGGTGTTGTACGCAAAGCTGGTTTCGAAATAGTTCAGGCCGGAGAAACTGAAGAGATTGAAGATGTTGAAGCTAAAGTCAGGACATCAGATCTCGAAAGACAAAAGCATTTACTGATTATTGGACTCATCTTTACTTTACCTCTGATCATTTTCAGCATGGCTCGTGATTTCCGGGTTGTTGGATTCAAATATAATCTGTTTGCAATGCTTATTGCAGCAACAGTTGTCCAGTTTGTGGCAGGCTGGCAGTTTTATGCCGGTGCATTTAAAAGTCTCCGCTTTGGGAGCGCAAATATGGATGTTTTGATAATGTTGGGCTCATCGATAGCATATTTTTCGAGCTTGCTTGTTACTATAGGTGTGATCCACAGCCCATATGTTTACTTCGAGACAGGAGCGGCAATCATTACACTCATCAGGTTGGGCAAGTATCTCGAAGCGCGTGCAAAAGGAAAAACATCCCGGGCATTGAAAGCCCTGATGGGACTTCAGGCCAGGAAAGCTTCAGTGGTCAGATATGGTGTTGAAGTTGAAATAAATATAGAACAGGTTGCCGTTGGGGATACAGTTTTAGTACGCCCCGGTGAAAAAGTGCCTGTTGACGGTATTATTTCTGAAGGGCGTTCGGCAATTGAAGAATCAATGATTACGGGTGAGTCAATGCCGGTTAATAAGGGCCCTGGTGAAGAAGTAATAGGGGCAACTATAAACAGGGAAGGCTTAATAAAATTCGAAGCTACGAGAGTAGGTAAAAATACCACGCTCGCACGGATTGTTCGGCTTGTGCAGGAAGCTCAGGCAAGTAAAGCCCCGATTCAGAAACTGACAGATGAGATTGGAAGGTATTTTGTACCAATAATAATAGGGATAGCACTCTTCACCTTTACCATATGGATATATGTTGCAAGAGCTGATTGGACAGGCGCTATGATGAATGCAATAGCTGTTCTGGTTATAGCATGTCCCTGTGCGATAGGCCTGGCAACTCCTACAGCTATTATGGTGGGAACATCAAAAGGTGCTGAAAATGGTATTCTCTTCAAAAACAGTGAAATACTTGAAAATGCCGGAAAGGTTAATATTATTGCACTTGATAAAACCGGTACAATAACACGCGGCGAACCTGACGTAACAGATGTTGTATCTCTGGCTAATCACGATTGCGATGAGATTTTACGTTTGTCAGCCAGTGCTGAAGGTGGATCAGAGCACCCGATAGGACGCGCAATTGTGAAGGCTGCACAGGAAAAAGGTTTTGCTCTTGCTGATCCTGTCAATTTCCTCGCTGTTGGTGGCTTTGGTATAAGGGCAATAGTTGAAAATAAAGCCATTATTATCGGAAACCTTCGGATGATACAGAACGAAGGGATTAACACGGCTGAATTTCAGAATGATGTTCTCAAACTTCAGGGCAAAGGTAAAACGGTGATGATTATGTCAATGAAAAAGGCGAATAGCAATGAACCGTTAATCCCTGTGGGACTGATTGCAGTTGCTGACACTGTAAAACCCGGAGCAAAAGAGGCAATTGCAGAATTGCGTCAGCTTGGTCTGGATATCGTGATGATAACAGGAGATAACCAGTCTACCGCTGATGCCATTGCAAAACAGGTGGGTATAGAACGTGTTATTGCAGAGGTTTTACCCGGAGACAAAGCTGAAACTATAAAAAACTTACAATCCTCCGGTTCTCTGCCAAATCTTGCTCATCCGGTTGTAGCTATGGTAGGTGATGGAATTAATGATGCACCTGCTCTTGCACAAGCCGATGTCGGAATTGCAATTGGAACTGGGACTGACATTGCAATGGAAGCTGCCGGGATCACACTTATCAGTGGTGAACTTTCCGGTATAGGCAAAGCTATTTCATTGTCACGGGGCACATCACAGACCATCGTTCAGAATCTGATCTGGGCATTATTCTATAATGTTGCATTGATCCCCATAGCTGCATACGGTCTGCTAAGCCCAATGTTTGCTGCCGGAGCAATGGCTTTCAGTTCTTTTTTTGTCGTGACAAACAGCCTTCGTCTGAGGGCTTACAAAGTACAGACTTTTGTTCCGCGCAAACCATTTTTAAGACAGGCTTCAGAACTTTTGCCACGAATCATTGTACCTGTATTTGCGCTTGCGATTCTTATAATTGCGCCAATGCTATTGATGCCGGGCAAAATGGAGATTCGCGGAGCAAACGCCGGCAATATGACTCCACTATTCATATGTGCGCTGATTTCGGTAGTGACTGCTGTGGCCCTTTGGCCAATATTGTCTAAATTTTTAAACGCCCCGCGTCCTAATACAAAATAGCTGCCAGAGGTTGGGCCTTTAACCTTTAACCTTTGTCAGATACTCCTTCACCCTTCTATAAACATTATCAGCCGTGAACCCTAACTTTTCATCGAGAACCTTGTATGGGGCTGAATAGCCAAAACTGTTCATTCCCCATATAATTCCCTTTGGTCCGACAAGTCCCTGCAGCGTGACTGCCAATCCGGCAGTCAGTCCAAATATCGGAATATCATCTGGCATAATCGATCTCTTATAGCTTTCCGGTTGATTTCTGAACACACCTTCTGACGGAGCAGAAATAATTCTGACATTCAGGCCATCATTTCTCAAAAGCAATGTTCCTTCAACGAGTGTTGCCACTTCAGAACCGCTGGCGATTAATATAATGTCAGGCCTGCCCTTACAATCCTGGACAATATAGGCTCCTTTTTCGGATTGCAACGCTTCAGTATACCTGTTGTTCTCTTCTGAAGGCAGATCTTTAATATTCTGTCTTGAAAGTATAAGAGCCGTTGGTGTTTTTTTATTCTCAAGGGCCATTTTCCATGCAACGGTTGTTTCAGCAGAATCTGCCGGCCGTAATACAACCATACTGTTCTCCCCATGATGGTTTTTAAGATGCTCCATAAGTCTTAACTGAGCTTCCTGTTCAACAGGCTGGTGAGTTGGCCCATCTTCCCCGACGCGGAATGCGTCATGAGTCCAGATGTATTTTACAGGTAAACCCATCAGACAGGCAAGCCTGACAGCCGGTTTCATGTAATCTGAAAAAACAAAGAATGTTCCGCATGCCGGAATAATGCCTCCGTGAAGAGCCATTCCATTTATCATCGCTGCCATTGTCAGTTCCGAAACACCTGCCTGCAGAAAAGCACCGGTGAAATCTCCATTTGTAAACGCATGAGTATTTTTCAGGAAACCGTCTGTTTTATCAGAGTTTGACAGGTCAGCAGAAGCAACAATCATATTTTCAATTTTTTTTGCGAGTACAGCAAGAACTGCGGCTGAAGCGACTCTTGTAGCCGACCCTTCCTTTTGAAGGATGGACTTGTAATCAATCTCCGGAACTTCCTGTAAATAAAAAAAGTGAAGCTTCTTGTCTGGTTCTCTGTTTTTAGCTGCCCATTCATCCTTTAACTTTTTCCATTCTGAAGCAGCTTTTTTCTTATCTCTTAGTACTTTCACATAATGTTCCTTAACCTCTGGAAAGATTTGAAAGGGATCTGATATGTTACCGCCAAGATTGACAATTGATTTTTCAAAAGAACCACCGGCCTCACTTACCGGCATTCCATGGGTTGAGGTTTTCCTTTCAAAGCTATTTCCTTCATTATCAAGAAGTCCTTTACCCATAATTGTCTTCCCGATAATAATTGTTGGTTTGCTCTTTTGACTGATGGCAGAAGTTAGTGCCTTTCTTATCTGGTTCTGATCATTTCCATCAATCTTAATGACATTCCATCCCCAGGCGGTATATTTCATACCGGTGTCTTCGACTGTAACATCTTTGGTTTCAGTTGAAAGCTGGATATCATTTGAATCGTAAAACATGATCAGGTTGCCCAGACCCAGAAAACCTGCCAGCCGGCCTGCACCTTGTGAGATCTCTTCCTGAACGCCTCCATCTGAAATGTAGGTAAATATCTTGTGAGCAAACAATTCCCCGAACCTGGCTGCAAGAAACCTTTCAGCAATTGCTGCGCCAACAGCCATCGTATGCCCTTGTCCGAGAGGACCTGATGTATTTTCAATTCCTTTTAATATATTGAGTTCGGGATGACCCGGTGTTGCACTTCCCCACTGGCGAAAATTTTTTAATTCCTCAACTGTAAAATGACCGGTCAGAGTAAGGACCGAATAGAGCATAGGCGACATATGTCCCGGATCGAGGAAGAAACGGTCACGATTGATCCATGAAGGATCATCCGGATCGAAACTCATGAACTCGGAAAAAAGGATATGAATAAAATCGGCGCCTCCCATTGCACCTCCGGGATGCCCTGCTTTTGACTTTTCTACCATCGACATTGAAAGAATTCGAATGTTATCGGCAGCTCTTTGATTTATATCAATGTTCATTCAGTTTGAAATTAAAGTACGATTCAATATCAGCAAAAATATGATTATTCAACGAGAGTAAAAACAAATTTTTTTCGTACATTTAACCTGAAAAGTCTAACCTGCCTATTGTATGGAACGAAAGCTGAGTGCATTAGTCGTTGACGATGAAGATAATGCCCGAATTTTACTAAAGAAACTGCTGGAGGAAACACTTTTATTCAATGATATAAGGTTGGCTCAGTCAGTCGACTCAGCCAATACCGAGTTGGCAAGATTTGAACCCGACATCATTTTTCTTGATATTAAGATGCCTGGTAAAGATGGTTTTGCTTTTATTCAGGATTTGCCTCAGGGATACAGGTTGAAAAAAATTGTTTTTGTTACAGCATATGATCAGTATGCAATAAAAGCAATTAAAAACCAGGCATTCGATTATCTTCTTAAACCGGTTAACCGCAAGGAATTAAAACAATGTCTGACAAGGTTTTTGGAGAAAAAAGATGAAGAAACTGAAATTAGAAGACCTGTAAAAATTGTCGAATCACCTGATAGGATAACCAGGATTCGGGTCAATACCCGGACTGGCACATTATTTATTAATCCTGCTGACATATTGTTCTGTAAGGCTGAAGGCAATTATACATCAGTATGTACCGGTAAGAAACATCACTTGTGTTCGATGAACCTCGGAAAAGTGGAAGAACTGCTTCCAAAGATCGGGTTTATAAGAGTGGGTAGATCATATATTATTAATTTTGAATATATTACGATGCTCGATCGTAAAGAATGTTCGATTTTACTTATGCGTAACGGAGAATCAGCTACTGTTAAAATACCCAGGCAGCATCTGAAGGATCTGGATATTATCTAGACCATGAAAATTGGTTCTATATTAAAAAAAATCATCTATTCTTCCTATTTTCTGGCGGGCTTCCCTGCCATTTTAATAATATTGTTTCTTCCACCTTTAGGTATTAAGTCCAGATTGGTTGTTGAACCTGTGGACAAGGCCTTCTCTACAAATGTTTATGAAGATCTGAATTCAGACACGATTTCCGAAGTTATCCGTTCAGGGAAAGGACTTCCTTTTTACAATATTCTGGTGCTGGATAATGATATGCGGGTATATGATCAGTGGAATCTGCCGGACAGCATTAACCTGGATATGTCAGACTTTTTCTTCGGGAATTTTGATCATGATCGCTATAAAGAAATATACATTTTTACTTACAAAGACGATTCACTGTTCCTTAATATTAACGAGTTTTTTGATCCTGAAGGAATCAAATCAGATCATATATACATTACAAAAATCAGGGTTATAAATAAAAAGGTAACCTCTATTGTCTGGCCAGCAGGTTTTTTTGATACGAATGGTGACGGGAAAGATGAACTTTTTTTCAGCATTCAGACAGGTTTTGGTGTTGAACCACGACGGCTTTATTCTTATGATGTTGTTAACCGCAAACTGAGATCAAGTGAGTTGACCGGTGTAATCAGTCAATTTCCAAAGATGGTTGATATTGATGGGGACGGCAGACCTGAAATTTTTGGATTAATTGGTGCATCCGGAAATTCTAAAACATGGTACCCTTTCAGTGACTGGAGTACATGGCTAATGGTATTTGATGACAGTTTGAGATTAAAATTTCCGCCTGACGAGTTTCCGGGTCTTACAAATCTTTTGGAAATAAACTCTTATACAAATGGCGGATTTAAGGGATATGTAGTATCACATACTACAGGGTCAGCAGATACATCTGTGATTGAACCGAGAATAATGTTATATTCTTTAGAGGGAAAAAAGATCAGAGAACGTTTATTCAGTGCTTTAGGCCTGGATACTTATACCCGTTTAGTGGTTTTAAAAAGCAGGAACAAAGACAGGATTTATCTTTTAGGTAAAAAACTTCTTGAACTTAATGAACAACTGGAAGTCATAAAAAAGGTAAAATCTCCTTTCAATTCATACTTTCACAATTACACTCAAGATATTGATTTTGACGGTGAAGAGGAATTGCTTCTTTATTCTGTAAGTGAAGAAAAGTTTGTTATATATAATGCAGATTTAAATAAAATTGCTGAAAACAAGCTTAAAGGGACTGAACAGCCCTTCAGGTTTTCTCATTATTCATCTAAGGATCATGAGAATAAAATATTTCTCAATGCAGAAGGGGGGTATGGTTACTTTCTGAAATTAAAAGGGAACAACTATTATTATCTGGAATACCTGGGATATCCAGGCATTTACTTTTTAATTTTCTTTTTTATTGTTCTTATAAAAAGGATTAATACTCTCCAGGTGGTACAAAAAGAGAGTTTAAACCGAAGGCTGGTAACGCTTCAGTTGCAGGGCATTAAATCACAGCTTGATCCTCACTTCACCTTCAATACACTTAATTCAATAGCCTCTCTGATTTACCTTGAAGATCGTCAGTTAGCCTATGACTATATGAATAAGTTCACACAATTGCTCCGGGGGCTGATAAACGATGCCGACCGGATTTACAGGAGCCTTGGAGATGAGCTGGAGTTTGTAACCACATATCTTGATCTGGAAAAACTCAGGTTTGGCGATAAATTTGATTATGAAATAATAATCGGGGAAAACATTAACCAGCGGGAGCTGGTTCCTAAGCTTGTCCTACATACATTTGCAGAAAATGCCATTAAACATGGGATCATGTCGCGTACTGAAGGGGGGATTCTGAAAATACGGGCTGAAAAGGATAAGGACTATCTGATACTTTCAATTGAAGATAATGGAATTGGAAGAGCAAAAGCTGAAGGCCAGAGTACATCTACCGGCAAAGGCCTTAGGCTTACTGGAGAATTCTATGATATTCTTAATCAGATCAATAAGAGACCCATACGGCATTTTATTATTGATTTACACGATGAAAAAGGTGATTCTCTTGGTACAAGGGTAGAGGTATGGGTGCCAGTGGAGTAGACACAAGGCAAAAGTGAAAAGTTAAGAGTCAAAAGTCAAAAGAATCATATAACTTATTGAACCTGAAGCTCTAAGACTACAAGACTACAAGACTAATCTACAGATATTTCCTGTCTTCTTCGGGCACCTCAAAATATTTATTGTAGATTTTTACATCAGGACCTCTCTTTTCCTCAACTTTGTTTCCCCTGATCTTATATGTACACTTTTCACCTGCTATTCCGGAAAAGTATATATTGTATTCTTTTCCATCTTCATCGATCATTAAGATCCTTACCATATGCAGGTATTTCATACTATTTAACTGTGAAGAACAGATCGGACAGGTATAAATGTATTCTTCCCCCTCCTTAATCTGAAATGACGGATGTGTTGTGTGAGTATAATTCCCGATCTCAGGATTCAAATATATCAAGCCTCTCTGTGATCGGTTAGTGAGTTTTGCGGCTGCAAGGATAATCGATGTTTTTACATTGAGATGACCCCTGCAAACTTTACAAAGATATTCTACAGCCATGACGCACCTCCTCTTTGTTTATTTGTCTAATAATTTTATCTGCAATATTCTTTACAAGATACGAAATTTTCACCAAAATCAGAGAATAATTGCCGGATTTTTAGGCAACAGAAATGTAAATTTTGTCCATGCTCCAAGTTCACTGCTAACCCAGATCTTCCCATTATGGTTTTTAATAATTTGCTTAACAATGGAAAGCCCTAATCCGGAACCTGATTTGATATCTTTGGGTACATTGGATGCACGGTAAAATTCATCAAAAATTTTTGACAGCTCCTCCTTTGGTATCCCGATCCCTGTATCTGAGATCTCTGTAACGTAATGATTATAACGGTTCCTTACAGTTAATGAAACATGACCGCCAGATGGAGTATATTTTAAAGCATTTAATAATAGGTTGGAAAACAATTCTTCGATCGTCAAGGGATTTCCTGTGATCATATGAATTGAGTTATCCATATCAACATTGAAATCTATAGACCTTTCTCTGGCAATAATCTGGATAGGAACAACAACCTTCCTGATCAGATCTTTCAATAAAAAATCTTCAAATCCAGTATCGTGTTTCAATCTCTTTTCAGTCAGGTTAAGCAGATTCTTGACAAAAACTGACAGTAACTGGGTGCGCTCAAAGGCACGGTTGGCAAATTCTTCCTGCATTTCATTCAGCGGACCTGCTATTTT
>JBEKDR010000115.1:0-12859 GCA_050014255.1 Bacteroidales bacterium
CATGAGAGTGTACCCTGAAAGGAGTGACTTCACCGGGGATTTGTTGAACGGGTTACCTCTGATAGTTACCAGCCACAGGGGAAGGTCTGCTTTTAATTTAAGTCCGTATCAGGGGGAAGAGCAGAATATCAGACCGGTAATCCAATTCAGCTATGACCAGGAAGAGATTACCCCATATTCTTACTCAGTTTACATTGATGACCAGAAAACACATGTCAGGTTCGCCCCATCTCACCAATCAGCTTTATATGAGATTAAGTTCAATACTGACAAGCCGGCTTACCTGATTCTAAATTCCGGTGCCGGCGAATTAAAATGGAATGGAAAAGCTGTATCTGGTTTTCAAAATATTGGGAATGGAACCAATGTCTACATTTACCTTGAAACAGAAGTCCAGCCAACAGGGACCTTTGTTTTAAAAGATGGAAAGCTCTTAAGTACTGAAGGTTCACAAGAAAAAAATGCATGTATAGTTTTAAAGTTTGGCAATCAGGATACTCTGACGCGTGTTCGTTATGGTGTTTCATTTCTAAGTGAAGATCAGGCCCGGAAAAATCTGGAACGGGAAATAAAAAACTATGACATAAATTCATTAGTTGCTGAAGGTCGCAGGATATGGAACGAAGCGCTTGGAAAGATCAATGTGCAGGGTGGAAGTGACAATGACAAAGTAGTTTTCTATACTTCACTTTACAGGACATTTGAACGTCCGGTGTGTATATCGGAAGATGGAAGTTACTACAGCGCTCTTGACGGGAAAGTTCATACTGACAACGGGGTACCGTTTTTTACAGACGATTGGATATGGGATACATACAGGGCTGCCCATCCCTTACGGATTTTGATCGAACCTGAAAAGGAAAATCATATTTTGCATTCTTATATAGAGATGTCCGGGCAAATGAAAAATTTCTGGATGCCTACCTTTCCGGAAATAACAGGTGACAGCCGTCGCATGAATTCCAATCATGCAGTGGCCTCAATCCTTGATGCATACGTTAATGGACTTCGCGGGTTCGATTTAAACAAGGCTTATGAAGCCTGTAAAGGAGCGATCACTGAAAAGACCCTCGCTCCCTGGTCAGGTGCTCCTGCAGGCAAGCTAGATAGGTTTTACATTGAACATGGCTATATGCCTGCATTACATGAAAATGAATCCGAAACAGTCCCGGAAGTTAATAAATTCGAAAAAAGACAAGCCGTAGCGATCACATTGGGAACATCGTATGATGAATGGTGTTTGTCACAAATTGCCAAAGCGATTGGGAAAACGGAGGATTACAAACTGTTTCTGAAACGTTCTTATAATTACCGCAATTTGTTTAATCCGGCAACCCATTTCTTTCATCCTAAGGACAGTCATGGTAATTTTATACAGCCTTTTGATTATATTTTTTCAGGAGGCAAAGGCGCCCGGGACTATTATGATGAAAATAATGGTTGGACGTACCGGTGGGATGTTCAGCACAATATTGCTGATTTAGTTGGTCTTATGGGAGGAAGAATTGATTTTATAAAAAACCTTGATTCGCTTTTTTCAGAACCTCTTGGCAAATCAAAATTTGATTTTTATTTCCAGTTCCCAGATCAGACGGGTAATGTCGGACAGTTTACCATGGCCAATGAACCTTCGTTGCATATTCCATACCTGTACAATTATGTCGGTGAGCCATGGGAAACCCAAAAGAGGATACGAAGCCTTTTGAATGAATGGTTTCGGAATGATCTTATGGGTGTTCCGGGAGATGAAGATGGTGGAGGGATGTCGGCGTTTGTGGTATTCTCAAAAATGGGTTTTTATCCCGTTACCCCCGGATCAGGCACCTACAATATAGGAAGCCCGGTGTTTGAAAATACTATTATTCAGTTAGGCAATGGGAAAGAATTTAAGATTGTGGCAAAAAATTGTTCGCAGCAAAATAAGTATATTCTTTCGGCAAAGTTAAACGGGAAGGAATGGAATAAGCCATGGTTCTCACACGATGATATTAAAGATGGCGGAATTCTGGAACTCGTTATGGGAGACATAGCAAATAAAGAATGGGGAAGCGCTCCTGATGATGCTCCTCCCTCCGCTGAAACCATTAATTAAGGATTACTTTTCATGTTGGAGTGACGATTAGTATTCAGAGTATTGTATATATGGCACTTAATAAAGATTCAATAGAATTAATTTATATGAGTATCGGGAATCATGCATATTAATACAGTTTTGTTAAATAATTAT
Organism: Bacteroidales bacterium; assembly: GCA_050014255.1. Classification (GTDB taxonomy): domain Bacteria; phylum Bacteroidota; class Bacteroidia; order Bacteroidales; family VadinHA17; genus LD21. The sequence goes on from JBEKDR010000115.1 coordinate 2,228, forward strand.
ATTAGGGTTCTTCCTACCAGAGATTCCTCATTTAGTCACGCCAAGCGTGACTGCATTCGGAATGACAGGGTATTTTTTAATCTAAGGGAAAAGAGAGGTGTTTCGCCACTGGCGAACCACCTCTCTTTTCCCTATTGTCTCCCCAAAAGACCTGTCATTCCGAGCGTTAGCGAGGAATCTCATAATTAATTATCCTTAGATTATTATTGATAAGCGATACTCATATTATTTTAAATAAATCACTTATGAAAGCAACGAAGTATTATACCATCTGTTTGATAATGTTAAGTCTTTTAATTCAAACGGACCAATTGTTTGGTTTTGAAGGAAGGCTAAAGGCAGGAACCGGGAAAGTGAACATAACTCCCAAAACCGGAGAACCTCTTCACGATTCATTGTATGCCCGAAGCCTGGTGCTGGATTTGAATGGTGAGCGCCTGGCATTTGTATCTGTGGATCTGGGCATTTACACCAGCGAAAATCTGGGAAGATTTGCAAAGAAAAATACGGGATATCTCAACTTATGCTCTGCTCTTCCCATACACATTCAGGGCCAAGAGACAGCAAAAGCGCTTACATTGAAGATCAGATAATCAAAGCGGTCGATCTGGCCATCAGACATATGTTCCCGGCTAAAATATGCGCCGGTCGAAGTAGTTTTCCTCAGTTAGGTTTTAACAGGCTGATTGTTCGCGAAGATGGACATTCCAGGGAATCGTGGTTCCCTGATGATCATTATACCTCGGAGAACCCTGAACGAATTCCATTTGGACCGGTGGACCCTGAAGTTGGTGTCATTAAAATCGAAGACATGAAAGGTGAAGCAAGGGTTATCATGATGAATTATGCCTGTCATGCGGATATTGTTTGTTTTAATTATGCCATATCTGCCGATTATCCGGGGGTTGCATGCAGAAAAGTTGAAGAAGCTTATGGGAATAAGGTCAATTGTCTTTTTATACAGGGAGCTGGCGGTAATATCGAGTCATTGATCATAAGTTCACGCAGAACCGGGCCGGATGATTCATTTCAAACAGACTATAATACCATTGAGAGAGTCGGTGGGCTCCTGGCCTATGAAACCGTTAAACTTGCCAAATCAATGAAACATGAAGCAAATGATACAACAGAGATTAAGTACTTGGATGATTCCTTAAAGTTTATTGGACGCTTTAACAAATCTGCCAGTTTCAATGTAAATATCTCTACTATTCTGATCAATAAAAACATTGTAATAGCAACTTGCCCGGGTGAGCCATTTATTCAGTTACAACTCGATTGGAAGAAGAAAATCGAGGAAGCTTCAGGAAATCCTTTCTTGTTTGGATATACGTGGTACAAGGGAACCTGGCCTAATTATATTGCCGATATCAAATCGGCAGCCCAGGGCGGGTATGGTGCCGATCAGGATTCACCTACACTTATTCAGGTAGGCGCTGGAGAATCGATCATGAATAAACATTTTGAAAATTATTTCCGGTTAAACGGATTGATGCGCGATAAATCGGGTCCTGTTGGATTTACACCGGGTTCCCGTTGGATCATGACTGAAGTTCCAAGAAAAAATTAAAATAGGATATGAAAAATTTTAAAAATGCCATCATTCTTCTGACAATATTGATGTTTGTGATGTTAAACATTCAGGCACAGGAACCCTCGAAACCGCGGATTCGACTGGCGATTGCCGGATTGACCCATGGGCATGCTGCATTTATCCTTGGAAGAAAAGATAAATCGGATTTTGATCTGGTCGGAATATATGAACCAAATCGTGAACTGGCGTTACGAAATGCTAAAACTTACAATTTCACTCCTAATCTCATTTTTAATGATTTAGGAAAGATGCTTGATTCTTTAAAACCTGAGGCTGTGGTAGCCTTCGGTTCTATTTTCGAACACATGGCGGTGATCGAAGCATGCGCTCCAAGAGGAATTCATGTGATGGTTGAAAAACCTCTTGCCACCAATGTGGGACATGCCAGAAGAATGGAAGAATTGGCTGAAAAATACCACATTTATTTGCTCACTGATTATGAAACATCGTGGTATCCGACAACTGCAAAATCTTTTCAGCTGGTTAACGACAGCAGTTTCATTGGTCCAATAAAAAAGGTGGTCATTCATGATGGGCACCAGGGACCAAAAGAAATAGGAGTAAGTAAAGAATTTCTGGACTGGCTCACTGACCCTGTTCAAAATGGCGGCGGAGCATTAATTGATTTTGGCTGCTATGGGGCAAACTTAATGACTTATTTAAAACAAGGTCAGGAGCCGGTATCTGTGACCGCTGTTACCCGGCAATTTAAACCTGACATTTACCCGAAAGTAGATGACGAGGCTACCATAATAGTCAGCTATCCTGATGCCCAATGTATAATACAAGCTTCCTGGAACTGGCCCTTTGGAAGGAAGGATATGGAAATTTATGGAGAAACGGGTTATATAATTACGGTAAACAATAACATAATGCGTCTGAGAAACAGAACTATGGATGCAGAACAGACCACCAGGGTCACTTCAAAAGATATTGCAGTATATGAAGATCCTTTCTCATATTTTGCAGATGTCATTAAGGGAAAGATAAAAATGAAAAACTATGATCTTTATTCCCTTCCAAACAACATAATGGTCGTTAAAATTCTGGATGCGGCAAGGGAATCGGCTAAAACAGGCAAAACTGTACTATTAAATAATATGACTATCGGTAATCAATAACAAAAAATAAAAATCAAAATTTATATAATTGTATTATGTTAATATCTACGTACTTACATTTTAATTTCAATTTACCCCCTTTCCTGTTTCCCCCAAGGGGGAAAAGATTTGCTTGGGCTCCTTCCCCCGTGGGGGAAGGTTGGGAAGGGGGTATAACTACTTAAGAAATTGTTGTTTTATTCATGATTACCGATACTCATTTTAAATAATATAAATATGCAAAAATGAAAAAAAACCTTATTAATTTCCTGATTCTTATTCTGTTTTTATATTCCTGCACCGGGAAAATAAATCACAACAAATATCCATATCAGGATGCTGGTTTACCGGTTGAAAAAAGAGTTACGGATCTGATCGGAAGGATGACCGTCGATGAAAAAATTCATCAACTCGATATGTATTGGGGAAGGGAAGTGGCCAATATGAAAGGACACGAAGCTTCTTCGTATTCAGAAGAAAAAATTGAACAGATGATCGGGAACACTGGAATTGGTTCCATACACGATTTTTATCCTCTACGTGCTGAAATCGCTAATGAAATTCAAAAATATGCGCTGGAAAAAACCAGGTTGGGAATTCCTGTTTTGTTTATCGAAGAAGGTCTGCATGGCTATTGCGGACTCGGAAGTACGACATTCCCAATACCTCTTCAATTATCAGCTGCATGGGATACATCGCTGGTTCATAGTGTTGGAAGGGCTATAGCAACAGAAACAAGAGCTCACGGAGTTGATATGATACTGGGTCCTGTCCTGTGTCTTCCCCGTGATCCACGATGGGGCAGGGTAGAAGAGACTTATGGTGAGGATCCATATCTGGATGCCTTAAATGGTGTTGCTATGGTAAAAGGTCTGCAAGGATCATCTTTGGATCGTACAGATGCAGTTATTGCTGAACCAAAGCATTTTGCAGTGCATGGGATACCGGAAGCAGGTAGTAACACTTCTCCTGTAAGTATAGGAGAACGTGAAGCCCGTACATCGTTTTTATATGTATTTGAAAAAGCTGTACGCGACGGAGGAGCGATGGGTATTATGGCAGCATATCACGAACTGGACGGGATTCCATGTGTAGACAATAAATGGCTACTGACCGATGTACTGCGCAAAGAATGGGGATTTAAAGGTTTTGTGCTCTCCGATCTGGGCGCTATAAAGATGACATTGGAAAATCATAAGGTGGCTGCCGATACAAGCGATGCTCTGGCTCAGACCTTTAAGGCAGGCATGAACATGCAATTCTACGATTTTGATCATTCAGGTTTTCGCAAAGCAATGCTGAAAGCTCTTGACAAGAAGATGCTTTCGGATGAAGATCTGAACAGAGCGGTCCATGATGTATTGAAAGTTAAATTTATGCTGGGTTTGTTTGATCATCCGTTTACCGATACTTCCCTTTTGTCCAGAGTTACTCACAGCAAAGAAAACCAGGAATTGGCATTGAAAGCAGCAAGGGAAGGAATCTGCCTTCTGAAAAACGATCACGGACTTCTTCCTGTCAGTAAAAATATCAGGTCTGTTGCCGTAGTGGGCTCTCTGGCTGCAAGTACCTATTTGGGAGGGTATTCAAATAATGACGCCAGAGGAATCTCAGTCATCGATGGATTGAAACAAAGAGCAGGAACTTCTCTGCAGATTAATTATATCAAAGATTCAATTAAAGTTTCGGATATCTACCGGGAAAAAGCTGTGGATCTGGTAAAAAATTCGGATATGGCCATTGCAGTTTTAGGTGAAGATATCAAAGTGGTTGGAGAAGGCAAGGACAGAGCAAATATCGACCTCGACGCAATCCAGCTGGACCTTGTCAAAGCTTTATATCAAACCGGGAAGCCCATTGTGGTTGTCTTATTCAATGGCAGGCCATTAACCATTAATTGGGTGGCTCAAAATATTCCATCAATTCTCGAAACCTGGTTTTCGGGCGAAAAAGGAGGTCTGGCAATCGCAGATGTGTTGTTGGGAAATATTAATCCATCGGGTAAGTTACCAATTACTTTTCCGCGTTCAATCGGGCAGATCCCATTTTATTATAATCATAAGCCAACATCAAGACACGTTTATGTGGATGAAGCAAACACTCCTTTGTTTCCCTTCGGTCTTGGTCTCAGCTATACAAGTTTTGATTATTCTGACTTGCAGATAACACCGGCAAAAATTCCGGTTTCAGGAACTGCCAATATAAGTATAAAGATTAAAAATACCGGTAAAATTGAAGGCACCGAAGTAGTCCAACTTTATATACGCGATGAAATCAGCAGTGTCACTACACCTTTAATTTCTCTTAAAGGATTTAACCGGATCACTCTTAAACCTGACGAAACAGGAACTGTTAATTTTCAACTCGGACCTGAACAATTATCACTCTGGAACAGGGAAATGAAGCGGGTAGTGGAACCTGGAGAATTTAAAATAATGGTTGGTAGTTCGTCAGCAGATATTCGACAAATGAGTAGTTTATGGGTAACTGATAATTAGGATTCTTTTCTTTTAAAACAAAACATGCATTAATATTAAGTACAAACAAGATGTTCCGATTAAAATCTATTGATGTAAAAGCAGATTCTCAGGTTAAAATGAGAGCTAAGATTATTGCAGTTATATTAATTACCGTCAGCTTTTTTTGTTGCACAAGAACAAAAATTCATGACAGGTCCCAACCTCTTCCATGGAATCGGGAAATGTCTTTAAAAGAAGCAGCCAGATCAGTGGAGTTGAAAAGCACACTTTATCCCACCAATCCTTTTCCCGATTTTGATGGCTTCGGTGATGGTCGCTCAATGTGCATCAACAATTTAAAGATGAGGACAACTATCTGGGGATCGCCGGACCGCATTACTATCAGTCTGAACAAGAACAATGTGTGGGATCGTCGTCTTAATATACGTTCATTACAGGCTCCTACCCTGCAGGAAATTAGTGATGGCGTTGTTTCGCCGGCCAACAGGGATTACATTGGAATAGACACAACGAGCAATTCTCTGCGTCCCAAAGAGTATGGCTATCTTAGGAAAGAAGGTGGATCATATGATCCTTATCGTCAGCCTATTGAGTACTTTTCCCCCTGCCTGAAGCCGGTTGGCCAGATAATCATAGGAATTGATACCATGAAAGGGGCAGAAGTTCCGCAAATAAAACAGAGTTGCGCCAATGGGGTAACGAGTCTACAGGTAACTAAAGGGACTGCCAGGGCAAGTCTGGAATATGTACTTGGAATGAAGAGCAACATATACGCTATCAGGGGAACCCTTGACGGAATCAGCAAACCGGTGTGGCTCCGGCTTTATCGGCATAAAGACACAGCCTACCAGGCATATATGACTGCTGACGGGAAAAGCTATACCAACCCCGGAGCTGAAGCCGACAAAGACTTTAATGGCCCGATAGATCCTCCTGTAAGTGGAAAGGAGGGACGTTATTTCTGGATTCGCCAGAGGATGCCGGCCGAAAAGACCTTTCCGAAAGGTTTTGAGTATGTGCTTATGGGTGTCGTCGATACCCCGGGAAAGGTGAAACTGGAAACCGTGGAAGGTAAAACCGGACTCGGTACTCCTCCTCCAGATGCTAAGATAGCTGCAGCCCCGGGTGCAGCAGCTACCGCAACATTCATACCGGGTTTAGATGGGAAACTTATAGCTTTTGTCACAATTGTTACAACTATGGATGGTACCGATCTGCTCGCATTGGCCAAAAAACGCCTGGCGGAGGCAGAAGCCGGAGGTTTCGATGGTGTGGTACAGGAAAACACAAAATGGTGGAATAATTTTTACGACCTGCGTGAAAACGGACGGGTGTTTCGTGGCAACACCGGCCGTAATGCCAGCGATGAAATTACCAATATTTACCGGAGTTGGACCGAAAGCCATGGCGGTGGCACAAAAACAGATATGCGCCAGTACGAAGCCAGCGCTTCTTATGGTCTGCCGGAAAAGGATCTTCAGTTCTGGACAAGCCTGCCATGTTACAATGAAATTTTTACTACCAATCGTTTTGTTCGTAACTGGGGAGACAGCGAGGATATGTGGAAGCAGATTGTGGAGCATTGGGTACCCGGCGCAAAAGAAAATGCCTGGGACATGTTCCATTTGCCGGGAATGTTTATCACCCACGGTTATCTTCCACCAGTTAAACCCGATAAATATGTCCATACAACGATTACCCTCGAATTGTGTCTGGGCACCATGGCCCAGATTATTCGTCCCGCCTGGGATGAATGGGACTACGGTGGCGACACAAGCTTCCTGCGAAAAGAGTGTTATCCCCTGATGCGTGAAATGGCCATCTTCTATGCCGGATATGCTAAAAGAAGCAGCGATGGCTATTACCATATAATTCCTTCTATGGAGGAAGAACGTTGGGGTTATTACCCAAATTTCTCACACAATAAAGATGTAATCAGTTCTTTATGCATGTTTCGCTGGGCTTTGTCGCGCGCAGCTGATGCCGCAGAATTTCTTAAGGTCGATGATTTTTTAAGTAAGGGTTGGCGCCAGGTCGCCTCTCAGATTGTACCCTATCCTACATGGGAAAAACCTGGAGGTCCTATTTTCGCAGGTGTTAGCGGAGTGGAACCGAATCGCCTTCCAGGGGATCATTTTGGAGATGCTGCTTCATATCCCACAGTTCTGGCTGACGAAATCAATCTCGATTCTCCACAGAAATTAAAAGACATGATGATTCGCACCGTAAAGACTTTTCCGTCAGGAAATACCAACGAAGCGCTGATTCTTTTGGGTAAACCACCTGATAAGTCAAATAATATAGAGGGAGGACTTCGTAATCCGGAAGATGACTCTGAAACATTGCTTAACAGCAGAAGCGGACGGATTCATTTGTTCCCGGTGGTATCATCTGTAACATCACTGGCCTTTCATAATTTTCAGGCCAGGGGCGGATTCCTGGTATCTGCCTGCAAAGATTCCCTGGGAGTCTATTATGTTGAAATTCAACCCCGGCGTGATAATCAATGTCGATTGATGAACCCCTGGCCAGGCATACAAGTAATTGTCCATGAAGAAGGCAAAACTGAATTATTGCCGGTTGAAATTGATAAGAGCAATGGCGAATGCCTGATTTTTTCTGCCATCGCCAATCATAGATATCTGGTCGAACTTAAATAGCTACGTATGAAAAAAGTTAATTTCCTGATTATCCTTTTTTCACTGTCATGCATTGTACAAATAAAGGCAGTGGAAACCAGCAAACTGATGAAAGTAAACTATAAAAGTTTAGTTTCTAAAGCCGACCTTTCTTACAATGTGCCTGTCTTAAAAAGTGAAGAAGGAATGCCTGTCGGAAATGGAAGAATGGGGAGCCTTGTATGGACAACTCCAGATGCTATGCATTTTCAGATTAACCGGGTTGATGTCTTTTCAATAGGCTGTTACTCTAACAGTTTTCCGATAGCACATTCAGAATATTCAAATGGTTGCGGCTATGTTGACATAAATATGGAAGATTGGGGTGATGGAATTTTTACAGGAAATGCATTCAACCAGCATTTATCTGTTTATGATGGACTTTCAACCGTGAGAGGGAAAGGTATTGGCGCACGGGTTCTTGCATGGAACGATGGGGATGTAATAGCCACTGAGATAGACGATCAGCGTGCAACGCCATCACCAGTCAATATTGATCTCAGAATGTTAAGGTACGTCGTATCATATCTTGGTAATAACAAATTTGATATCCTTAACCAGCATATAGTTCAGGTAAAAACAGGGGCTCATACTGCAACTTCACGTCTTGAGATCCGGGATGGACGAATTATTCTGATCCAGGAATTTAAAGAGGACAATTTTTATAATGCCTCTGCTGTGGCAATTGGTATAGTTGGCCGTGCCGGCAAAGCTAGCTTTTACAATGAATTGACAATTCGTCTGTCAGCTGAGCCTGGCAAAGGAAAGTTCCTCATATTGACTTCCAGCGCTGCAAGTGCTGATCCTAAAGTCGATGTCGCCGGATTAGCATTAAAACAATTAGATACGGCACAGAAAAAAAGCTTTGACGAACTGCTGGACAAGAATCGTCAGTGGTGGAGCAACTACTGGTTAAGAGCCTTTATCCATCTTCATAGCGCTGACAGCATTGCTGACAACGTTGAAAAAAATTACACTTATTTGCTTTATATTATGGCTTCCTGCTCCCGTGGAGATTATATGCCAAGATTCAGCGGAATGTTATGGAACACTAACGGCGACATGTGTATGTGGGGATCACAATATTGGTGGCATAATCAGGGAACATATTACAATGGGTTGACTGCTGCAAACAGGCCGGAAATTATTGACCCCGTATTTTCGACATACAGCAGGAATTTTGAATCCTTTTCAAAAGCTGCAGTTCAGCAATGGGGGACAAAGGGAATCTGGATCCCGGAGACTTCTTTCTTTGATGGTCTGGAAGATCTTCCCGATAGTATCGCTAAAGAAATGCGTGATTTGTATTTAATAAAAAAACCATGGGAAAACCGTTCGAAAGCATTTCAGGATTATGCGCGGTACAAAAACAGCCTGAACAGCAGGTGGAACTGGCTGTTTCTGGAAAAAACAAATGAGGGTCCTATCTCAAGAAATGAAAATACAGCTTATGCCCCAAAACCTCCGTTTGCCTATACCTTACATGTTATGTCCTCTACAGCTAAAATAGCTTATCTGTACTGGTTAAGATATGCTTATTATCTGGACAAGGAATGGCTCAGGAATACCGGATATCCTGTGATAAAAGGGACAGCTGAATTGTATTGTAATTTTCCAAACCTGTACAAAGGGAAAGATGGGAAATACCATATCCGGTATATAAATAATCTTGAGGATCATGATAAATGGGGAGGTGAAGACACCTCGGAAGAACTGTCAGCCATGTATGCAATGATACCTGTTGCCATTCATGCTTCTGAAATTCTCGGTGTTGATGCAGATCTGCGTCTTCGTTGGAAAGAAGTACTGGATAATCTTACCCCGATTCCTGTTACACAGATCCCGGCTGAATTTTATGACTTATGCACCATTGGAACGGAAAACAGGGAACTGTTCAACAAGGTCCTTGCTGATTACAAAAAAAGAAATCCGAATGGAGCAAATGAGAAAACAGATGTCAACCTCTTATCAAGGGATGCAGTTGCAGCTGCCAATCTGGGTTTAGGCGACCAGGTCAAATATTTAATACCGAACCAGATGCATATTAACGAACAAGCTGACGGCAGATCAGGAGTATTTCGCAACCGGTTAATGTTAGGAGAAGGACCCGGAGCGATTGAATGTGAAAGACTCGGCCTGGCTTCCCAGGCGCTTAACGCCGCATTACTTCAGAGTGTTCCTCCTGCAGCCGGCAAAGATCCGATAAATTATATTTTTCCGGCATGGCCGAAAGAATGGGATGCCCAGTTTACACTGGCTGCACGGAATGCATTTGTGATCAGCGCTTCGATGGAAAAAGGACAAATCGGGTTTGTGGAAATCCAATCTAATAAAGGAGGAAACTGCATGATTAAAAACCCATGGGGTGATACAGAATTGACATTGTATCGAAACGGAAAGAAATCAAAGAATATTTCAGGAAAGTTATTGACACTGACTTCCAAAGCCGGAGAAATATTGACACTTGTTCCCAAAGGCAAACAACTGATATCTAAAGAGATTCTTTGAATTTATTCACGCTTTTCCACTTGACTTTAGTAAATTTATATTCGGTAAAAAGTTTGACAGTTTTAAGAGAATCTGGTATAATTAGTCTCAAATAATATAAAATAAGTATCGGGAATCATGCATATTAATACAGTTTTGTTAAATACTTATATTAGGGTTCTTCCTACCAGAGATTCCTCATTTCGTCACGCCAAGCGTGACTGCATTCGGAATGACACGGTGTTTTTTAATCTAAGGGAAAAGAGAGGTGGTTCGCCACCGGCGAACCACCT
>JBEKDR010000116.1:0-12612 GCA_050014255.1 Bacteroidales bacterium
ACTGGAAGATCAAAACTCTCTCATACTTTCTAGAGATTTGGCAGTAAAGCTATTCCAAGATCAGGATCCAGTTGGAAAGGGAATTGTCGGCTTAGCGAATGGCGAGGAACATATTTTTATTGTCAAAGGTGTTTTTGAAAATATTCCAGAAAACTCCACCTTTAAAGCCCAATGTTTCGTAAACAGCAAGTGGACTATTGAACCTATCAACAAAATGTTTGCAATAACTGATGCTGATAAGAATTGGACCCAAGACTTCTGGATTACCTGGATTCTGCTTTCCAAAGATAGCAATGCAAAATCACTCGAGAATCAATTCAAGGCATTTGAAATTAAAAACATAAGTGAAAAACCAAATAAACATTACTCTCTACAAAATTTATCAGAAGTTTACTTAGGTTCAAATCATGTGGAAAATACCAGAATTAAAGGCAATATAAACAATATCAGGTTGTTTTCGGCCATCGCCCTGGTTATTCTGCTTGTTGCTGCAATGAATTATATTATCCTCTCAACCGCAGTATCTTCAAGCAGAATAAAGGAAATCGGGATACGAAAAACCTTTGGTGCTAGTAAATACAAAATAGAAAATCAATTGTTGAGTGAATCAATTTTACTGGCAATGCTCATTTTGCCGGTATCACTGGTCTTAATGCGGTTAGCTTTGCCACTTGCCGGTAAACTTTTCCAAACACAATTGCATATTATTAGGACAAATAGTATCGTTTATTTTTCCGTCTACTTGGCTTTGACAATATTAATCGGAATCGCATCAGGAATCTACACCTCTTCCTATTTATCCAGACTAAAGGTTATTGACATTTTGAAAAACACAATACATTCTGGGAAAAGAAAACTATTTTTCCGCTCCTCCCTGATTGTGGTTCAATTAGTCATATTCTGCTCATTCGTTTCGAGTACCCTCATTCTCCGCTCGCAATACCAATATGCACTGAAAAAAGATACAGGCTATTACAACAATAACGTTCTCTTGATTGAACTTGGACGAAATTTTAAGGGATATTCGGCTTATATCAACGGTATAAAATCGAATCCGAATGTTATCCTGGCAGCGGGTGTAATGGAAGGACTTCCTTTGGAGGGATCAGCCTCAGCCATGTATCCCCACTTTCAGGATAAAGAATTGAAAGTAAAGGTAGAAAGCATGGCAGTTGATTACAATTTTCTGAAAACAATGGGTATTTCGGTGATTAAGGGCCGAGATTTCTCCGAGGAGTTTGGAGAAGACCTCACCAAATCTGCCATTCTGAACGAAACAGCAGTCAAACGGCTGGGAATAAATGATCCAATTGGATTGATACTTGGAGGCAAAACAATTATTGGCGTTGTGAAAGACTTTAATCTTCATTCCATCCGTTCCGATATTCCACCCTTGAAAATACACATGACCGATCGAAACATTAGGCAGGTTGCAGTGCATTATAAACCGGGAACACTAAACAATATACTTCCAATGTTGGAAGCGGAATGGAAAAAGGCCTCCCCCGACAGTCCATTGGATTACACAACCATTGAAGACCTGATTAAAAACCTCTACTCTTCAGAAAGAAATTTAACTACTATTGTTTCCATTTTTGCACTCTTTACACTTGCGATTGCGATGTTTGGTTTATTTGGTCTCACCTTATTTGTTGCAAGATCCAGAACAAAAGAAATTGGTATTAAAAAAGTATTTGGTAGTACTGAACAATCAATTGTTTATTCTTTCTTAATTGGGAATATTACTCTTGTATTTATTGCTGCTCTGCTTTCTATTCCTGTAACTCTTCATTTTATGATAAAGTGGTTAAATAATTTTGCATATAAGATAAATATTAATTGGTGGGTATTCACAATAGCTTTTGCTATTGCAACCACAGTAGTTCTTTTAACGGTTTTCTTCCATTCTTACAAAGCATCCCGTACTAATCCTGTGAAAGCTTTAAGGTATGAATGATTTTCGCCTTTAGCCTGACGAAAAATTAGATAGAAACCTTTTAAACTCGACAAATAAAAGCCTGCTTACAACTCGGACGGTTTAATTAATTGGCTTCGGCAGCCCGGACAATTCCGTAATGCCTGAAAAAGTCTATGAGAGTAAACTTTCACCGACTTATAAAACCTTGTCTCACCTGGACAGTTCCTACAGCCGAGAAAAAGTCAATAGGGCTGTCGTCCGACGCGCTGGTGCCTTGTTTTTTTGCTCGCCACCTAGACTATTTTATCTTGACATGAGAACTTTCTTCCATCTATCGGGACTTGGTACCGTCAAGACAAATTACCGTGACCCGAAACTTTTCAACCACCTACCGGGACTAGCAAAAAATGCGGCACCGCGACACAGACGCCAACTAATTAAACCGCCGGGCCGTTAGGTAACACTTGAGAATCTGATTATTATAGAATGTGTCGAAACTTCGATCGAGACAATGTCACTTAGATAATTTTATCATGACACCAAATTTTAAGTCATTTATCAGGACTAAATACGTCTACAAATTCTGCAAAACCGAGACAGATTTACGACGTAAATTTAAGTTTAACATGACAGTTTTGCGGCACCGAGACAATTTTAAAAAAAGCATTACCTAACACGGACGGTTTAATTAATTGCCTTCGCCAGCCCGGACAAATTTGTAATTAACTCCCAGAGTCTATGCGAGTAGAATCACTTCAACTTATAAAATTTTGTAGCACCCGGACAGATCCTGCTGTCAAGACAACGTCAATGGGGCTGTCGGCCGACGCTCTAGTGCCTTGTTTTTTGCTCTTCACCGAGACTATTTCGTCGTGACACGTAACTTCACTGCCGTCTATCTGGACTTGGTACCATTTAACAGTTTCACCGTGACCCTTGGCTTCTCGTCGATCTACCAGGACTGGCAAAAAACAATGCACCGCGACGCTGACGCCAACTAATTAAACCGCCGGGCCGTTATGTGTAAGGGATTAAACCTCAGACAACTAGACAAGCTATCCAGACACCCTACACATAACGGTATGGAATCATAAAATAAGTACATGTACTAGACGACCAACGCACAAGCAAGAGTTTGGCAGCTTGCCACCGCGACAGCCTCCGCTGCTGCCAAACACATGCTTTTTTGCCCACTCAGATTTCAGATAGAGTAACTTTGAATAAATAATCCATAAGTTTTTATTCAATATTCCAAAATGGCATACCGAGACAATCTTCATAATATTGCTAAAAGGAATAATTGGATATTATGAATAGGAATGATTATAATAAAAAAAGAAGATATCTTTCCTACAAGCTAATTGAAGCAAGAGAAAAAGCTGGATTGTCCCAAAAGCAGGTTGCAGAAAATAAAATTGTCTCTCAAACTGAACTCTCTAAAATTGAAAATGGTGCAAGACGAGTTGACTTTTTGATTTTGATTGAATTGGCGAAAATTTATAATCAACCCATAACATTCTTTATTCCAGATCACGACAATGAAAAATAAAGAATTATGGATGAAGCATTTAAAATTCCGCCAAAATCTCCTTCTCTTTTGACGGACACTGAAAAACTTAAATTAGTTTTAAAAAATCTCGTTGGTAAAGAATTCAAGTTGACCGGAAAGACTAGAACAGATGGCTCGAATTTAAGAAAACTAATAGCAAGCGAACTTTTAAAAAATGGATTACCGGAGGCAGCGCTTACAGACTCATTTGAAATTGTACCTCCAAAGAAAAAAGGCGTTCCTAAAATGCTTAGAGAACTCATTGACAGTTACATTATTACTAGTGGTACTTCGTACAACCTGCAAGTCTGGAACAGGATTCCGAATTGTCAAACTTTACTTGTTAAATATGATACCGGTGACTCTCTTAAATGTGATGATGTCCGATTCGTTTTTGCAAAAATTGATACTAAGAACAATAAGATAGATTCGATAATCATCTTGACACCAACATATATTGAGAAACATTTTGGGAAATTTGGAAAACCCACAATCAAACATCAACTGTTAATTTCAAACAAAGTCAGGAAACAAATAATAGCGAGTAAAACTAAAATATTTTCCTTCCCTGATAGTGTAAAACTATCTTATTACATTACTAATGAGTATGAAAAGCCGAGTGACTCCATATCTCATGACCCGAATTTAAAATCACTTTTCTCAATCCAATTATTGACAGAAAAAGTAGCTAAAGAACTGATTGGAACGAGACTAGACGAAAATTCAACTAAAAATAGAGGACAGGATCTTGAACGGAGGACCATGCAATTACTTGGATATGCTACAAGCAAAGGAGAATATCTTGTTGGAGGCTATCCAGATATTCCAAATCAATTGCTTGAGGTAAAAGTTCAAGAAGCGCAAACTGTTGACTTAGGTAGATTTACACCTGAAAAAGAAGAAGTAGTTATTCCTGAAAATAATCTTACAACTTTTGATGTAAGATATTTAATCGCACTTACAAATGGGAATACTGGGATAATCGAAGGAATAATTCTTGCTCCAGGAGAAAGGTTAGGTGAATTTTTTACCTATGTAAGTGATGTCAGTTATAAGTGCCAGCGATCAATCCCCATGAGCTTTTTTGAAAAATATAGTGGCCAATGCGTAAGTAACCCTTAGAAGCCAAAAGCTTTTTCGACTAAATTGTTCAACTCATTTTCCAAGTCAGTTACATCCTGATTTAAATTTGATAACTTATTGAGTTTCTTGACAATTTCTATAATTTCCAAAGATTCAATCTTATTCGGATCCGGAATCGGATACTTTTCAATATATTGACTGAAATAACGTCTACGCCCAGAATATAATTTGTTATTAAAGCACAAATCATGATATTGCGACATTAATCTTGAATTTGCTACTCCCTGAATAAGAAATAGTAATTCGTTTTCTCGTTCATTAATAGCTGAAATCCAGTAACAATTACCATTTACTACAGAACCTTGATCATCATAATAAAATCGAGAATCTAAGCTAATGTCAGGAAATACCACCTTTGGTAATGCCCAAAATGCTGGATTCTGTGGTACCCATATTTCGTACCAAGATCTCCCAGATTCAATAACATAAGAACGACTTTCTAATTGTTCACGATTGGCTTCAAAATATTCTTTCGCATTTGGAAAATCTTTTAAATCATATACAATCCTTTTACCATCCTTTGAGTAATAAGGGTATAAAATATGCAAATCATTTTCTATTGCGCCACGCCATCTTTTAATGTTTTCTTGTGAAATAAGTTTCTTAAATAGCTGTTTCTCTGGCTTAAAAGGCTCTTTATTCCAATCTTCTTTTATAAAGACATTATCTGCACATGATTTTACCCCTACTCTAACTTTAAAAAGGTCGCCAATTAAGGAGAAAGTATTTGATTTAATGATTTCAATCCATTTATTCTCCTCATCGTTTGTCATTTGCCAAATATCTGTCCTTTTTAGAGAATGTTTTAAAAGGCCAATACTATAATGAAATGTTTTATTGCCTACCAAATAATATCCAGATTTATTCGATTTTAAAATGTCAAACAGAGTATTGCAGTTAATAACGTTTCTGACCCCATTTCTTTCTGGTTCCTCATATATTTTGGCGAATAAACTTGGGTTACTAATGTTCTTTCTACCTGATTTTTTCCTGCCAATAAATATAGCTGGTAATACAGCCGCTTCAAATAGTTTGGTATCACCTAAATCAATGACCTCCAGTATCTCATAATTATCAAGTAAGAATTTGCGGATAGATTCCCCACTTTTAGTAAACAGATAACGATTTGAAGTAATGACTCCTATCAACCCCCCTTCTTTAAGGACATTTGTCATTGCAATCAGAAAAGGATAATATAAGTCTACTCTTCCAGTTAAATTAAATCGTTTTGCGAGTTCTTGAGCTTTTTTTGTTCCGAGAATTTGAGTTCTAACATAAGGAGGATTTGCAATAATAATATCTGAAAGTTCCGATTGCTTGATTTGATGAAACAAATCTGATTTCTCAATTACTACACCTTCTGATTCCAAAAAATCTTGTTGTAAAAGATTAATTGATATACCATTTATCTCAGAAAGATTTGATTTTGTAACATCTAAATAATCAGCATTAGTATCATAACCACTAATCTGAAAATGACCTTTTCCCAAGGATTTTACTTTATTTGCTATTGATAATAACAACTCACCTTCACCACAAGCTGGATCTAAAATTGAAATCCGTTGACTTTCGGACATTTCAAGATGAGAAATCAGTTTCTCAGCCAAAAAATCAGCTAATAGTGGTGGAGTAAAAGTCGCCCCAGAATTTTTTATTGTTACTTCTTCCATCTTGATATTTTGACAAAGATACATATTTTAATTTATTCCAAAAAGGAATATTATATTTAAACTATTAGTGAATTAAATGACATTTGGATTTTTAAAATTTAAGCTCAAACACAGTTGATTAATACAAGCTGTCAGGCACATTTGCAGCTCACACCATGCCAACCTTAAGCCAAAAGCTGCAAAAGAGCCTACCAGCTCCGACCTTGCAGGATCGTAAAATTTAGAACTTGACATGACAGCTCGCACACATCCTGACAGTTTTAAAATTTCCCCTACACATAACACGGACGGTTTAATTAATTAGCTTCGGCAGCCCGGACCACTTCGTAATCAGCCCCTTAAGTCTATGCGAGTAAATTCATTTCAACTTATTAAATTTTGTGGCACCCAGACTGATCCTGCTGCCGAGACAAAGTCAATAGGGCTGCCGGCCGACTCCGCCAGCTGGCGGATGGTGCCTTATTTTTTGCTCACCATCTGGACTATTTTATCTTGACGTGACAACTTTCGGCCATCTATCGGGACTTGGTACCGTTTAGACAAATTATCGTAACCCAAAACTTATCGTCCACCTACCCGGACTGGCAAAAAACGCGGCACACCGACACGGACGCCAACTAATTAAACCGCCGGGCCGTTATAGCCAATTCTTTCTAACTGAGTGAGTTTCGTAGACTTCCAAAGATACCGGCAAATGAACACTGAGACAATTTTCTGATTTTCCATAATAAACTGTTCATTATCCGATTAACTCTTTACAAATTTGCCGTTATTCAGAATGCATCTACTATCAGAATATTTTTCTATTAAACAATTTGTATCTAAAATATTATTCCTAATTTTGATAATGCAATAGTCCCTTTAAAGCCGATATAACGAACTGTCAATAATTCAAGATATTCATCGGAGATCATTTTTTGATAATGGTTCTAAAATCTACACCTATGAAAAATGCAAAATTGAAGATCGTTTTAAGTTTGTTTTTGGTACTGCTTTTTAACAGTTCTATTCTATCTCAAGGAAGCTGCTGGCCTGATCAGAGCGACGGTTATTGGAAAATAAATGAAGCCCTGTATGGTTCTAAAAAGTTATCGGCATGTGATATTAATGCATATTACAATTGTCACGGATTTATGATGAGCTATTTTGAAGACTCTCCATGTTCAAAACCCGGATGGACAAATCCCGTCCCTGCACCATATACTTGCCCAAATTCACATGGAGTTCTAAGTTCCACTGTCTGGCAAAATAGTGGCCGATATGTACAAGTGGGATCAGAATCAAATGCTAAATTAGTTTATTATGTTTTTCCTGACCTAAGTGATCATTCAGCTGTAAAAGAAACAATACCTGGTGGGCAAATCAGATATATTTCCAAATATAATTATGATGGACCTTTAGTAGAACATAAAATTGATAGCTCATGGTATCATTTGTCCGGCCAGTATAATCCTGCAAACATTACACGACAATTCTGGACATATGTAGGGTATATTTCAGGCTCTACTAATATTGTTGGAACAAATCCAGTAAACTATAGTGTCGATAATAATGCCACAGTAAATTATTCTTGGTCGATCACTTCTGGTTATCAGAACATATATATTTCTTCCTCACCATATCAGAATAATGTTACTCTTGCCCCTACTCATAGTGGAACAGCTGTACTTCAACTTATTATGACATCCACAT
Organism: Bacteroidales bacterium; assembly: GCA_050014255.1. Taxonomy (GTDB): domain Bacteria; phylum Bacteroidota; class Bacteroidia; order Bacteroidales; family VadinHA17; genus LD21. The sequence goes on from JBEKDR010000116.1 coordinate 7,973, forward strand.
GTTCTAGTACTCCTAGAACACAGCAAATTTCCTTAAATATAACCACAAATGTCTGTTTAGAAGGATCTTATGATCATGGAGGAGTTTATTATATAAATTTAAATACAGTTAATCATGTTACTACGGGTGGTGTTTATATACGTGTTTCTTGTCCAAACTCAACTACAGTTACTTGGCAAAAAACATCAGGTAATATTGATGGGTACTTTCCTAATGGGTATACCGCATCCTTTAACATGACATCTGGAGGATCTATTACGTTACTACTAACTGCTAAAAATGGATCAACAACTCTAGCCACAAGATCAATTACTTTTTATAATTAAATGAAACATAAAATAAGAAAAAATATATGATAAGCTTCTTATATTCATATGATTGAAATATGTTGAGTGTGATTCGATCCTTTGACTATTTTCTTAAAAAATCAACAAATTATGATAAAGCTATCTTTAATCGGCACTCTAATCCTAATTGGGACATTTACATCTATTTGCATTGGTCAAGAAAAACAAAAAAAAATCTCCCTCTCATTTTCTTCTGGACCCTCAGTACCGGTCTTTTCATATTCCAAACATAACGGTTCTAACTCAGCAATTTGGACTGGTTCTTGGATTGAAGGATTTTCAAAAGCCCAAAGTGGCTTTGCTAAAACAGGATTTGAATATCATCTGAATGCAGATTATAAAATCAATTCGTTTCTTAAATTAATTCTTCTGTGTGGATCCTATTCAAATTCTGTTGCAACCCAAGAAATGTCGGATTATCTTACTTTGTCAAATTCAAATAAAGAAATTAAGGCTGAAGAAGGTAAATACAAGTATTACTATTTTACAACTGGTTTAGGTTATTACTATTCCATTAAAAAGTTTGAGATAAACTTTAACCTTTTTTGTGGGTTTGGTATTTCACAGTATCCATATTACAAATTCATTCTACTTTATACTAATCTTGATCCGCCTATTGAATTTGAACATGTCGGACCAAAGCCAAACCTTAAAAGTTTCTTATGTGGTTCCTCATTGTCAGCTTCATATATAATATCGAAAACTATAAACATTGGAATTAATATTCAATATCAAATGGCTTCTTACCCATATAATGTTTATCCTCAATCAGTACCAGGTGGTTCACCACATCAATTTGATTTCTCAGATAAGCTTAAGGTAAGAGTGATTAATATTGGTCCAAAAATTGAATTTTGTTTTTAATTTAAGCTGTCATGATTATAAACAGTAAAAATTTCTAGACAATAATACACTGGCTATAACTCGGACGGTTTAATTAATTGCCTTTTGCAACCCGGACTATTTTATCTTCGCATTCAAAAGTCTATGAGAGAAGAATTTAACCAATTTATAAAATCTTGTGGCACCTTGACTGTTCCTGCAGCCAAGACAAAGTCAATAGGGTTGCAAGCCGACGCACGAGTTGTCATGGTTTTTGCACGCCATCTAGACAACTTTATCGTGACGTGACAAATCCTGCCAACTTATCGGGACTACGTCATCTGGACAGCTCTATCGTGACAAAGAAATCCTATCCACTTACCGGGACTTTGCAAAAACGCATGCCAACCCTGACACTGACGGCAACTAATCAAACCGCCGGGCCGTTATAGCTAATGTGCAGCATAACAATAATTTAATCCCTGCCTTAAAGTCTCATTTATATAGCTCGACCGCGCATTTGGCACATTTGCTTTTGCGCGACACAAGACCCAACGCTCATGCAAAAGCAAAAGAGCCAAATCTCCATCACGCTTTTACTAAAATTGCATCACTGAACCTATAATAAAATGATTAAAAAAATCGGAAGAAACGAGCCTTGTCCCTGTGGCAGTGGTAAGAAATATAAAAATTGTTGCATAAATGCTGGCCTTGTGAAAGAAAACAAAGAAAAACTGGAGAGTATTGAAAAAGAGAGAAATGAAACCTTAAGGTATATTGAATCTCACTCCTCGGGATTAATTTTAAATACGATAATTAGTTTACAATTAATGCCAGAAAACCATGGAAAGAACGTCAGAATAGAAGAACTAGCTAAACATATTGCAACAAATCTGAATTCTCACGAAGACTCTAACCTAGAATTATTCAAGTCATATCTTGATAAAGAATATTCAAAAAATATGATGGAAGATATTCCGGAAAATTTATTTTGTGAAAATATAGTATTCTTTGGTGGAAATTATCCTGTATTTTCTGGGATAAGTTCCTATTCGATTGAGATACTTAGAAATTTATCTGAGACTATTTTTTCTTATAAAAATGATCTCCCTACTGAATTTACAAGTCATGTTTATAGTGGATTAAAATTAATGCTTGAATTAGGTCAGATTTTGGCTAATAAATTAAACATTAAAGGGAATATCCCCGGAATTGAGACTGAGAGAAAGTTCAACTATTTAAAAAACAATCTTGATTTTTCGATAGATAAAAATGAAATCCAAAGCATTTGCGAAGATTATGGAATTGAGCCATCTATAATAAATGATTTTATAATCTCACCTAATGATGAAAAGTACAAATTTGAAGACATAGATTTAAACCCACTACTTTATTACCCTATCGTTCAGTTTGATAATAAATACTATTATCTGTTAATTTCAAATCAGGCTAATACCTTGAACGAATTCATCCTTAGATTAAGTGGATTCTATAAATGTAACCAGAAACTTGTATCGCTTTATCATGATAATAACTGGAGAGAAATTTGGCATGCGTGCGACAGAATGAACTGGCAACTAACAGACATCAAAATTCCAGTCGATAAAAGTGCCACAATTAAAGAGAGAATCTTTCAATTTGATACAAATAGGCTTGCATTTGTTTCCTATTTACACAATAATAAAACGAATAGCAGATACGAAAGATATGAGGAAAGATATGTGGATGATTCTTCTGATATAAACGATAGAATACAAGAAGTAATAAATTATCTTAAAACCAATAAAAATTTTAAAGATTTTAAATTTTTATCTTTAATTACATACGATAATATTGGTCAGGAATTATTTTTGGGCATAAATGGGCCACAAGAAAATGAATTGCGCCTCACTTTTGCATCCTCGCAGTTTATCCAACTTTCAACTACAGAAAAATGGAATACGTTAAGTCTTTGGAAATTTGCAAAGACATTTGAATCTTTCTCAAAAACAACAAGAACTATTTCTGACACTCTTGATATTTATTCATTATATGCCGCTAAAGAGGAAAGTCTCTATTTTTCAGATGATGCCCCTGCTAATATTTTAACGGTTGTACCTGGAGATGGAAGTCGCCTTACTAAAGAAAGTAAATTGAAGCAAAATTTGCATGGAATTATCGCATTAATAGACAATCGTTTAGCATATGTACCTACAACTAGATCGGCTGATTATGCACCTCTCTATGAGCCCATACATACACTAGAATTCTATGCAATATGTCTAGAAATATACGACTTTCCAGTTTGGATATCCAATAGGCAGATCAAAAATAATTCTATGACCAAAACAGTTCGGACTTATGCCGAGGCTATTGGATTTTGGCTGTTTAAATTAGAGCCAATGATCAAAAGTCCATTAAATAAAATTATAAATAAACCTCTTGAAATTGAAATAACTCTGGATGACGAATTTTTCAAAAATGAACCCGTTCCTGAAATGAAGAATAATCCTTCAGATGATACTTATTCATTTCATTATGAATCTAATAAAATACAATTCTATGTACCCCATGAAACTCTATATTCTCTACAAGTAATCAATAATGAAGGTGAGCGAACGATGATGAAAACTCTCTTGAGTTCATTTAATTTGATTGACAATCTTTTTTCTTACGAAGAAATTACGATTGCAATTGACAATGCGATTCCTTTAGGAAATGCAAAGATGATTTTATTATCGCATACACAAAAGGACTTAATGATTGATAATAGATGGCTTATAAGACCTCTTTACATAAGTAAGGCAGAAATCAACATGATTTTGGATGAATTACCAATACTAATAGAAGAAAAAATTAAAGTCCCTGAAAACATAGAATCAACAGAAAAGAAGAAAGAATTATTCAATATAGCTACAACAATATTACTTGATAAATTGCATACAGAAATTAATGTATTTGATTTTGAATTTCTTTTAGACTGTCTTATTGAGCTTCATGAGACCTTAGTTTGGAAAAGAGAAAATAACAAAACAATTATTCCAGCTCAGATACTATGTTTTGGAGATAGAGAAGGGAAAGTTAATGAAATTCTAGATAATGAGATTAGACTCGCAAATACCTCCTTATCTTTAAGATGTTTAATTGAGTATGTAGCATCATCACCAACTAAGGGAAGTATAAAATCTAGTAATGACGACATAGACAGATTACTTGCTCTTATGCATGAGATTGTCACTTATGGCTTTTTAAGTGATTCAATTCATTTTAAAATGAACAATCCCAAAGTAGGTAAACTAAAATCCGGAAGAATAGGAATTTCAAGAGATTTTTTTGACGATAAATTAAGACCTTTTTCAGTTGCCCACACCAAAGAAGAAATTGACAACTATATAGAAAATTTTGATAGTCGATTTCACAGTTTCGATACATCTCCAAAACCTGCAATTGAAACAGATGGTGATGCAGAATTAGATCTAATTAATAACGCAT
>JBEKDR010000117.1:0-12296 GCA_050014255.1 Bacteroidales bacterium
GTCTGAAATCTGCTTCACCATGTTCAAAATTTATATCCGATATTGCATTCATTAATTTATAAAAAAGGTTGGAAGTAACCTTTTTAAGAACCGGAATCTTTTTTCCGTCTTTTCTGATTGTGTAAACTATATCATAACCCTCAATCCATTTGATTATCAATTCTGGTATTAATTCAGGCGGGTGTTGAAGGTCACCGTCAATAGAAATGATACAATCACCGTCAGCATGTCGAGTACCTGCCATTAAAGCATTTTGATGTCCAAAATTTCTCGAGAAGGACAGGAAGTTGATTTTCTTATTACCGGAATGCAGTTTTCTTAAGATTTCCAAAGTACTATCCTTGCTGCCATCATCAATAAAAAGTATTTCATACTCATAGTAATTCTCAAGTACCTTTACCACCCTTTCGGCAAGTGTCAAAATGCATCCTTCTTCATTGTATATGGGGACTATAACAGATACTTTAAAATTATTTTTTCTCATTATTCATTTAAGTTAAGAAAATTGCTCAGGAGGTTAATTTTATCTGCGATTTTAATGATTTAATTTTTGAAAAATATATCCCTTGAATTCTGATGAAATATTTGCTTTGTCAAGTGCATCAAATTCCAGAACTAATTTGTATTCTTTGGTAAGTGAAGAGATAAATTTTTCTTCATTAAAAAACCAGCATGGATAGCTCCCCTTATATATTTTCGGATTTACCGTTTGTACTGTAATTCTGTCATTCCCTTTCACAAATGGCGTCCTGTCAATTATTATGTATTCAGGGTTTTTCATTATTATTTTGTCCAATAAGCTATAAGGTTCCTCAAGGTATTGCAGAACACTTGATAATAAAACCACATGAACATCATATAATTTTAGACATTCATCTATTGAATTGAAGAAATGAAGTCTCTGATCCTCAAATTTTTCTCTTCCTGTCTCAACAAATTCAGGTTGTTCAACTATACACCAGTTTACGTCTGAGAGAGTATCAAGGAAAAATTTATTTTGAAAATAACTGCTGCCCAGTGATCCTCCAAAATCCATTACATTCAGCTTTCCATTGTTCCGTCCCGCTATCCACAATAATCCCGATAACACTGGAAAAGAGTACTCAATGTGATCAAATATCAGTGAATCTCTTTCATAAACAGCCAATCCATTTTTTACCTTTAAAGTTGAATTTTTTACTTTTTTTAGTATATCCTTGGAATCATACCCTGCGCTTTTTTCCTTTGCTTCACTCCATGAAGAAAAACTACCGTGCCACCCATAGAAGATTCCGGTTATCTTCCTGAGAAAAAGAGGCGGGATAAAATCCTTAATTACCTTTTTATTCATCAACTTTTAGGAAAGCTTCAATCGCTCAGACAACGATAATTCCTTATTTATAATATCAATTATCGATTTGCATCTTTTTTCAACAGTGTGCATCTCCAATGTTTTTCTCTGGCCCGACCGGGCTATTTCTTCACGTTCATGTTCATGTTCCAGCAGCCACTTAACCTTATCTATACAGTCTTCCGGGTTGTTGTATACCATCACTTCCTTATTTACTTCGAAAAGATCATTCAAATTCTTTTTGTTATCAGTGAGCAGACAACTGCCTACTCCGGTTACTTCAAACATCCTCATATTACCGGCATAATCGCCTGCCACTCCCGTGTGAATATTCAGAACAATTTTTGACCTGCGGAACAGATTGTACATGTCGATGCCGTAAAGAGGTGAATGATTAGATCTCAAAAGTGTATCAGAGTAGCTTTTAACCTGAGATTGTCCGTATTCAAAGATCGGAAATTGGAAAATCATTCTTTCCATTTTCAGTTTCTTCAGTAAACCTGAAAGAAAATAAATTAATTGTTTGGCTTTAATTCTATAACTCTTATCCAGGTTGACATAAAGAGCCAGATCAATTTTTTCTTTCAAAAGGTTTTCGATCAGGTTTATTCTGGCATTGTGGAAACTGCCGCCCGTAATCAATGAACCGGAAAAAGTAAGATTGTTATAAGAGCTATTCCAATTCCTTTCAACTCTGGTAAGCAGTTCATTATCAAAACCATGATATACCAGATACGTTTTCAGACCTTCGTTTTCAAATGATTTTTTCAAACCGGGTGTACAAGTAATAATAAAATCGGCATTCTTTAGTTTTTCAATAAGATCTTTTTTATAAGCAGCACAATGATAGGCAATTATCAAATTAATAGTCTTGATTTTTTTTCTTACATTATTAAACCATTCATTATTTATGGAGTTCAGATCTTCAATCCAAAGGATATCTGGTTTAAAAGCATTTATCTGTTCAAAAAGTATATCGCTTTTTTTATTTGATTTAAGTCCATTTTCCGATTTCCATTTGTTTTGTAAATTATTATCGTTTGAAATAATGCACCTTGTATCTATACCAGCTTTTCTGAAGTTTCTGGTATAGGACCCTGCAAATTCTGTGGTATCATTTACGAGCAAACTATTGTGATCATCATAAGACAGGTTTTCTGTATCTGGATTATTTAAATAAAATGATTCAAGAGATCCCGGATACATTGAACTTAAATTAAGTAACTTAAAACTCATTGCAACAATAGTTTGGTGATTGTTCTAAAGAAAAAAAATTCCTGTTCTCTTTATTGAATTAACTTTAAAGAAAGCTCGTACCTGGTAATAATAAATATCATCACAGAAGTCAGAACAGTATAACATATTACTTCTATTATTACGTATATTTTGAGAAACTCAACGAAACCCAGACTTTTAAAAAAGAGAAGAGATAGTATTGCCATAAAATAAAACAGCTGGTAGATACTATAGATTTTTATTCTCCTCATTGAGACAAAGATTGTAGTGAAGGTAGAAACAATAAAATTAAAGGTAAATGACCAAACCAGAATTTTGGAAATCTTTCCTGAAAAGATCCAGGTATTACCAAAAATAAACTTAAACAGATATTCACCAAAAAAAACGATCGTTAATACTTCAATTAAAGATATCAGGCTTACAACTAATATAACCGGTTTGAGTTCGGTCATAAAACTTTCGTGTTTGTTAAATTTCTCCGAAACTCTTTGAAGCAGAACACTTGAGAATGATGTTGCAACCAACGCCAAAGGAACTGATAGCAAAATTTTAGCGAGATCAAAATAACCTGCAGATTCGGATGAAAAAAATTTATTAATAAAAATAGGAGGTAACATGAAACTGCACGTGCTCATAAATGCAGGGACAAGGTTGAATTTTGGGAAATCCTTATACTTTTTAAATACATATTTTAGCTTAACAAGACTTATTGATCTGAATGTCAGCCCATTTTTAAAGGTTTGATATATAACGGTGAGAACATTCACGGTCTGGCCAATTATATCACTGTAAATTAATCCATTAGAATTCTTCAGCAACGCAAAGCTTATCTGCGAAATTCCTTCAGCGCCTCTTCTGGTTAATTTATTTACTGAAACTGCATAAAACTTTCGTTTCCTCACCAGCCAATAATTAAGACACTGATAAGAATTATAAAGAAAAGCGCTCAAGGGGATGATATATAATATCCAAACAGGAAAGGTTGACGGGAGATTGAGAAATGTTATGATCTTACCACCCATTATAAGAACTATTAAAAAAAGTATGAGATCGAAACAGAAGCTGAAAATAAGTGACAATCCTAAAACATTTGCCGATTCTTTATCTGTTTTGGGAAGAACAATGGCATCGTCATATCGGAGAGAAGAAATCACTATTATGATACCTATCAAACTCCAATAGACTGAATAAATCCCGAATATCTGAGGTGAAAAGAACCGTCTCAGGAACGGTTGCAGAAGAATAGAGATTAACTGGGCAATTACAGTGCCTGTTATCAATATTGAAGCACTTCGCAACAGCTCGGATCGAAGCAAAATGTTAGTAAAGAACTTAAATTCGATTTTCTTCATTCCTTTTTCCTTTCAAATGGAACTTTGCGGTCAATAGTTTTGGTAATAAGGTAGAAAACTAAAAGACTAAGTCCGAAAATCGGGATTTGGAAAGGCTTAAATTCCCTGTAAAAAATTATTAATGTGATAATAAAAAGGTTAAGAATGATCAGTAACAGATTGACTTTTTCATGAGAAAAACCCGCCTGGACCGTTCTTTGATATACATGTTTACGATGAGCTTCACTTATTTTCTCATTATTTCGCCACCTTCTGAATAAGGTTAAGGTAGCATCAAACCAGAATGGAGAGGTCAGCATAATCCAGTTAAGAATTGAAAACTCTAATGTATTATGAAAATTTATTCCCAGCACAACCAGGATAAAACCAAGCTGAGTACTTCCGACATCACCCATGAATATTTTTGCCTTAGGCCAGTTCCAGCATAAAAAACCTGTGACACATACTATCAACAGAATGGTTATCATATTCCAGGACATTATAAACATGACGCAAGAAATAGTGATTACTTCAACAGAAGCAAATCCATCTACCCCATCCATAAAGTTGAAAAGATTAATGAACCATACCATTCCAATAATGGCCAGAGGATATACAAGGAAGTTATAATTGATGTTAAAGTCAGGCATTACCAATGGCCTAAGGCCTTTCAAAAAGCAAAAGGCCATAATCGCTGCCACGAAATGAAAAATCAGGCGAAAAATTGGTCTAAGGCCTTTTATATCATCAATAAGGCTCACTAAAGCGATCATTATTCCGCTTAACAAAGCGAAATACAAACTACGTTCGATGACCCCTAAAAAAAACAATATTGTTATTCCGATGTACCAGGTAAGTATAATTGCAATTCCGCCACCTTTTGGCGTTGGAATATCATGCAAACTTCTTTCATTGGGAATTTCCAGCATCTTGTTCCTAAGAGCAAAATTCCTGATCAGATATGTAAGAACATATGATAGGAATCCCAGAAAGATAATAATGATTAATAATAGAAAGAAAGTCAAATATTTGGGTATTTAAAATGTTTTAATACGGAAATTTATTCTAAAATCATGATAGTTTTTTTGATATTTTGTTTTCAAGATATGATGAAATCATTTTCCTAATTCCCTCTTCGGTTGAGAACAAGGGTTTATATTTTAAGAGTTTTTTTGTTTTGCTGTTGTTCAGATAAAATGATCCATATAACCTGTCAAAAGCGCCAGGGTTAACTGAACCAAGAAATCTTACAAACATGTCAGGAACCTTGTAAAGAATGATTCTTTTACCAAGAAACTTAGCCAAAAATGTCACCAGATCAGTTGTAGACAAAGATGAATCATCCATCACTAAAAAAGTACCTGAAGCTTTTATTTCAATAATCCTGTCGATATAACCAACTAAATTTCCACTGTAAGTGTAACATCTGCCATTATTTACATTTTTAAAAGGTAATGCAGGAACTTTCTCGATAAGGCTGATCAATCTTTTCATATTGGCTTTGACCCCTGGTCCATACACAATAGGCGTTCTTACTATTGCGATTATGAATCCTGAATCCTCAAGCTTTCTCAAGGCAAGTTCTGCTTCATATTTACTTTTCCCATATGCATCCTCCGGATTGCAATCAGAATCTTCATCCCAGGGATCAGAACCCGGAACAAATTTTCCATATACCTTCACAGTACTTAAAAAAATGAAGTGTTTGACCCCTGCTTTCTTTGCTAACACTGCAACCCTCAAACAAAGATCCCTGTTTATGAAGTAATACTCCTGTTCTTTTGTTTTTTTTGACTTATGAACAATTGCTGCCAGGTGCAAGACAATGTCATACTTACTAAATTCAATATCCTCAGGCTGCCTATTTAATAATGATACCTCCTCAATATCTGAATACTGTGAAAATCTTCGAAAATTTGTACCAATAAAACTATTTGCTCCTGTGATCAGTACCTTAGTCATTCTTATTAACTTTAAACTCGAACAGTTTAGAAAAGTATTTTGAATAAATTAAAAAATAATTTGTTTTTATTCCATTTTCTTTGCATGCTCTGACAATTTCCTTGTTAAGTGTATATTTACTGAAAATAGATTTATTACTTACACCTCCCATTCTCATTGAGAGAAAAGGTATTTCCAGGTATTTACACTTTATCTGATTTATATAAAGAAACCGTACCAATAATTCAAAATCAGCGGCTATCTTATAATCTGTTTTATAGTATCCCAGTTTCTCAAATAATTCTCTTTTTACATAAAAACTGGGATGAGCCGGCATATACCCGAATTTGAATTTGGCTATGCTGAAAAGTTTTGAAGAATAATACCTGACAACTTTTGAAGTGTTTATCGGATCAACAAACCGGGCATCTCCAAAAACAGCATCAATTTCATATTCATTGAACGAGGCTGCCACTTTTTCAATTACATTATTACTGTAAAAAAAATCATCAGAATGTAAAATCCCGATGATATTTCCTGTAGCAAGCCTTATGCCTTTGTTTATTGCATCATAAATACCCTTATCAGGTTCAGATATGAATTTTGAAATTCTATTGCCGTATGAATTGACTAGTTCAACAGTACCATCAGATGAAGAGCCGTCAAGTACTAAATACTCAATATCAGGATATGTCTGGGATAAAACTGATTCAATTGTGTCAGATATAGTTTTTGCGCTATTAAAAGAGACAGTGATAATTGATATTTTTGGATTTAACATTCGAAGGTCACGATTTCATGTCACAGGTTGTATGCTTCAACGATTCGATAAATGCGAAATCAGATAACACCATTTCAAAACTCTTAAAGTCAAGACAACGGGTGATTTCATCAAGCTTTTGTTCTGTTTTCGATATATTAATATAATGTCTGATCTTTTTGAGAAATGAAAATGGGATTTGCGGTTGATCCACATCAATATCTCTGGGGTGGATATATAAAATTAATGGCAAATTGTTTTTATTAATAATCCCGGCCATTTTCATGAAGATTTGTTTGGGAAATAGTCTGAAATACCCTCCGCCAAAAAATGATAATTTAAAAAAGCCAAAATTTACCAGAGTCTGAGGGAATTCTATAATTGCGTTATATTTAGTATTGACAATTGTCGGCTCTTTATTAAACTTATCATAATGCCCATAGAATCTTTTACCGGGAAATATGGAAGAATCGTACTTAATTCCATGTTCAGCAAGGATGTCAAAGGCCCATTCAGTTTCACAGGTAATTGAGAAGCCAGGGGCTCTGTACCCAATTACTTTTTTACTGGTTATGTTTTCCAAAATAGACTTTGCTTTATATAAGTCCTCACTAAATTCATCCGGTGACTGGTTATAGATCATTTTATGAGCAAATCCATGAGTCGCAATTTCATGACCCCGTCGAAGGGTTTCTATTACCAGGTCAGGATGTTTTTCGGCAATCCAACCCAAAAAGAAAAACGTGGCACATACCTGATTCTTCTCAAATATATCCCACATTCTTGGAAGCACATGCTGAACTCTTTGTGGAGCTGTGCTCCATTCAGCAAAAGGCAGATAATTATCTAAACCTTTTGGGATATGAAACCACTCTTCGACGTCAACCGACATTATTGCATTCATAATACCTGGCTAAGGTCAATTGTTAAAAAGAAGTCTCTCTTGATTTTTTCTATTTTGAATGTGCTTATATTCAGTCCTTTTAACAATTCTTTTATATCATCATGACTATATAAGCGCAAATAACATCTTCGTTTGTACCTGAGTTTTCTCTGAAATGCTAATAATCCACCTTCAACCGGGAAACTGATAAGAATTTTCCGGCTTGTAATATCAAGAGCCTTTTTAATGATTATCTCAGGTTGTTCGAAGTATTCAATAAATCCCATCATTATACTGTAATCATATTTTTTCTCTGGTTCAAATTCCAAAAAATTCAGAACCTCAAACTTTAGCCTCTTTTCGATTCCCAGTTCTAAAGCGTGATCCATAGCCAATTTGATCATCTTTTCAGAAAAATCAATTCCTAGTATTTCCCTTTGTCTGGATTGTGCTAAGGAAAAACAATAATGACCCGGGCCACAGCCTATGTCAATAACAGACACATTTTCGTCAGGAATTATCTGCATTGTTTTCTCAAATCGGATTTTCATTGCGCCTCTGAATAACAGGTTTATGGTATTATTAAACCATGAGTTTTTTGTACCATAAATTGCATCAAAGTCCGATGCATAACTATCCCAAAATGATTTATTCTCTTTCATTCCTTTTAATGTCTGACAATGCATACTTTTCGTGCTTATGAATTGAATGAATGAAAAAAGGAAGCATAACGAAAAATCCCATTATAGGAGGATCAAATGGGCTGTCTCCGCTGAAAAATGAGAAGAATAAGGTTACTAAAAAGAAAACAAATAAAAGCTGATACTCTTTTATATATTTTAAATAGTAGTAGAAGACCTTGTATAAAAAGAAACAATAAATTAATAATCCAAGTAGTCCCGAGTAAAGCAGTATTGATAAAAAAGGATTATGAGGCCAGTCACTGGCAGTTTTGTCCTTTAGAAAGTAAAAACCGTACCAATTTAGATGATTAAAGCCTCCACCAAAGATCTTTTGCTTCCAGTTATATTCCTTAGAAAAAATCTGTAATGCAAATTGCCAGTGAGGAAGTCGATCATCATTGAAATGACCTGGGACAGTATCTACCACAATTTTAGCCTTGTAACCATAATAAGTTGTGTCTTCTGCAATAAACTTTTTTATCCAATTTCTTATTGGATCAATTCCATCGGCAATTATTTTCGTTGTTGTCAAATTTAGAAAAGCCATATTTAACAGACTGCTCATGACTATTTTATTCTGAGAATTCCAAGAGTTATTTACAATAGATGCGTATAATGATTTGGAGTTGCCTGTTGCATCCATCTGAGAGAATTGAGGATATGCCAGTATGACGTAACCAGAAATGGAAGAGAAATTGGTAACACCATGTTTATAAAAATAAAAACGGATTTCTGCGGTAGAATTCGAACAGTCATCAGTAATCGAGAGTTTTTGCCATGTTCCTTTTTTCTGCAGATTATATGCACTATGAATTTCACCGTTCTTTGTATAGAGTAAAATAAGTTTTGCCCAATCTCCGTTAAAATCATCTGAAACATAACAAAAGATTGATGTTTCAACTTTTTGGGTATTCTTAATATCTAATCTGCCAAGAGTAATAATTGCATACGCATCTCCATCCCATGTATCGCATTTATATGACTTATCCATCAGGAATCCTTTTGCATCCTTTGGAACTATTTCGACATTCTCCCCGAATAGAGGGAAAACTGTTTTATGGATATTTATGCCTGCCCATCCAACATCAGGATCCTTTGAATCCATATGGATTGACCAAAGTTTTTCGTGAATTTCTCTTACCTGGCTTTTATGACTAAACAAAGAGTAAGTTTTAAAAATATTGTTACTTAATCTTTCTTCAGTATTGATTAAGTCCTTTGTCCTTACAGATTTTAAAAAATTATTTTTAGATGAAAAAGAAAGTCGTGTGATGAATAAATGACAACAAAAAGCAATAATGATCAGTAAAAGAATATAAATCCCTAAATTAAGTTTTATCTTTTTAGTAAGAAATTTCTTACAGAACAATGATACTACCAGAGCTCCAATAATTACTCCAATAATCAGAAAAAGAATAAAAATGCCTCTTTTAGATCCTGATAGAAAAACAAAAAAAGAAAAAATAGCAGCTAAAAATTCATAAAACAGGGTTTGAAGATATAAATCATTCTTTGTCAAGATGTAGTACAATAGCACCAATATACCCAGCAACACAGGTAATAATCCAAAATTATAATCATAAGGAAAGGGTAATGCAGAATTTCTTTCAATCAGAAAGTAGTCCCTGTACGACAGGATGCCGAATAAATCAAAAAATCCAAAAATTGAAATAATGAAAGCGAAAATGACAATCAATCTCAGGAATGAATTTAATAAAAACAAGAGATCCTCTAGTGAAGTAACAATAAATGATAAAATAAGAAAGAATGAAAGTATTATGATTCCATTAACTACATCCTTAAATATAGATAAAAAGAGCTTATCTGAAAAAAATTGCGAAAGACAAATAATTAGTAGAAGAATGATTATCAAGTAATACTCAATCAAAAACTTCCTTACTTTTTTGAAAATCCTCTCTCTATAAAAAATCATAAAATTTACGACTGACCAAATATAAACCAGAACAAAAGGATATTTAAATAGCGGATTAGATTGTCTGAAAATAAAAAATAAGATCATCAGATCTGCAAGATAGATTTCAATTCTTAATCTGGATGACTTCTTAAATAATGGGAAATACATTAGGATCAGATGTAATTCAATAATCTAAAATGCAATTAACAAGCTAGTTGCTGGTATGTCTCAACTTTAGCATAAAAAAAAATTTGCACCAAAATTTAAGCTTGCACTGATAATATTAATTAGCCTGTTAAACTATGATTCCTTATCGGAATAAGTAATTCTTGAATTTTAGTATTTAAAATTGTCACTATCGGTAGAATTCCAAAATAGTATCACAAACGTACTCCAAGTCCTCTTTTTGAAGTGAAGTGTTCATCGGAATCATTAGACATTTTTTAAACATCATTTCTGTATATGGTAAGCCGGTTCCAGTAAATCCCAAACTGGTTATTGAATGCACAGGTTGACCGTTCCATTGTATTAAAGTACCTATTCCATTCTCTTTTAAGTAGATTTTTAATTCATCTCTTCTTTCAGCTTCAATTTCATAGTTTTGATAAACATCAAAATAATTTTGATCTGCATCTGGAGCAGGAGGCAAAAGTAATTCTCGAACATCCCCTAACCTATTCTGATAAAATGAAGCAATTTTTCTGCGTTTTTCAATTTCTTCATTATAATATCCGATTTTATAATTCAGGATGGCAGCTTGTAAATTATCCATCCTCGAGTTAAAACCCCATCTGATAAAAATACCATCATTATTTCTGCCATGATCTCTTAAAAGCATCACCTGATCGTACATATCTTTATCATTAGTAACAAATCCCCCTCCATCGCCAAAACTTCCCAGGTTCTTTGCCGGATAAAAACTTATGGTTGCACCTTTATCAAATGTACCTATTCCTTTGCCCTTGAATTGTGCACCAAGACCCTGAGCAGCATCTTCTAAAATTATGAGTTTATTCTCTTTTGCTATTGCCAAAAGGGAATCCATATCACAGCATCTTCCATTTAATTGAGTGGGAAGTATGGCTTTAGTTTTTTTTGTCACCAGTTTTCTGACTGACTCCGGATCAATCATATGATCTCTTCCGCAGTCAGCAGGAATCGGTGTGGCACCAACAAAGTGAATAGCAGCAGCAGTGGCTATGTAAGTATGTGATGCAAAAACGACTTCATCACCTTTTCCAATCCCGGCTGCCATTAAAGAAAGCCAGATAGCATCTGTGCCATTAGCTACGCCAACAGCATATTTTGTTCCTGCAAATTTTGCAAGATTCATTTCAAAATCTGATAGATCTTTTTGCAATATATAAGCTCCTCTTGAACCTACTTCTTTAAAAATTTCTACAAAATCATTTTCCCGTGATTTAAATAAAAAAGGATAATTAAAAAAAGGTACATTACGCATATTAACACAAGTTTTAAATTTTATAAGTAGTTTAAATTTAATGAATTAATCATCAACACGACCCTCCCTGTTGGTCACAATTTTATTTGATCCCGGCGGCGGAGTTGGAATAAGTTTATCTATTCTCAGTGATATTCGAACCAATTCAGTGTCAGCATTCATTTTGTCTAATATTACAGAGATATTCATCAAAGCTTTTTCTCTTGAAAGAACAGCAATTACAGTCAGGAGAATGAGCTTTACATCAACCAGCATGTTCCTGTTTTCTATATAAAATATTCCAAGTGCACTTTTCCATGGCCTGATTAACTGATTATAAGCAATATCCGGATCAGACTGATCTTTTAAAATTTCACCTTCATCCGAAAACACTATTGATGAAAAGTCAGTTATTCCCGGTTTGACGGACAATAGTTTCTTTTCTTCTTTGGTGTACAAGTCAGTTTCTCTTTTAACATTTGGACGAGGACCTACTAAACTCATATCACCTATCAGCACATTCAATAGTTGGGATAATTCATCTAATTTGTATCTTCTGATAAATCTTCCTACGGCAGTTATTCTGTTATCATTTGACGAGGTGGAATCAACGCCGGTTTTATGAGCATTAATAATCATGGACCTGAGCTTGACCATCTTGAAAAGTTTCTCTCCTTTTCCTACCCTCTGTGCTATATAAAAGGGAGAATGCCAATCCTGAATCCAAACAATAATGATAATCGGTATTAATACAGGTGAAGTAATTATCAATCCGA
>JBEKDR010000118.1:0-12291 GCA_050014255.1 Bacteroidales bacterium
CAGCAAAAAACTTCTCTGGTCCGATCGTAATCAAATGCTGCATTATGTCGATATAAATACAAAAGTGACTACAAATGTTGATATCGATTCTATATTTGAAATTCAGGAATATGCCTGGTCGCCTGACAGCAGATGGATCACGTACACAAAAAACAGCGATAACCGGTTCCAGCAAATCTATCTCTATTCACTGGAGCAAAAAAAATCATACCCGGTTACGGAAAACTGGTATAATGCTTTTAGTGGAACATTCAGTACTGATGGAAAGTATCTGTTTTTTGTTTCTTCACGCGATTTTAATCCCGATTTCAGCAATATCGGACCTACCATCAGTTATTCCGATATGAGTAATATATATTTTGTCACTTTAAGCAAAGACACTCCATCTTTATTCAAGCTTAAAAGTGATGAGACGGAACAGCCGGGTGCCGAAGTTAAACCTGAGGTAAATGAAAAGAAGAAGGAATCCAAGACGCCGCCAAAGCCTGTTGATATACAAATTGATATTGACGGGATCCAGGGAAGAATCGGAAAACTACCGATAAAAGCCTCCAATTATTCCAGTCTGAACTCAGTAGAGAACAAACTCTATTATCAACGGAAAGGACAGAAAGAAGACAAATCATCTTTATGCATGTACGATTTTGAAGCCAGGGAAGAAAAGAATTTAGGGCTTGTTGATGGTTATGAAATATCGGCGAATAAGAAAAAAATGATTGTCGCGCAAAATGGCGCGTATGGAATTATTGACCTTCCTTCCTCCGAAGTTAAGGTCAGTGATAAATTAGATTTATTGGGCCTTCAGATGATAATTAATAAACAGGAAGAATGGGAACAGATTTATAAAGAATCCTGGCGTCAGATGAGAGATTTTTTCTATGCGCCTAATATGAATGGTGTAGACTGGAAAGCGCAGGGTGATAAATATGAAGAATTGGTGAAATATGTGAATCAGAGGAACGATCTCACATATATCCTGGGTGAATTAATCGGTGAACTGAATATTGGCCATGCATATGTCGGAGGAGGCGACAGACCACAGCCAGAGCGAATAAAAACAGGTTTACTCGGAGCAGAAATATCTAAAGACAAAGTAAGTGGCTATTTCAGGATAGATAAAATTTTAAAAGGACAAAACTGGACCGGACAGGTCAGGTCGCCTTTAACTGAAATTGGGGTAAATGCAAACGAAGGTGATTATATACTCGCTGTAGATGGGAAATCGGTCGATAAATTGAATAATATTTATGAAGCTCTTGTTAATAAAGCCGGTAAGCAGGTGAAGCTGACTTTGAATTCCAGTCCGGTGGAACAGGGAAAACATGAAGTCGCAGTTATGCCAATTGATAACGAATCACAATTGTATTACTTAAAATGGGTAAATGAAAACATTGAGAAAGTAAATAAAGCAACCAATGGCAGGGTGGGTTACATTCATATTCCGAATATGGGGGTTGATGGCCTTAATGAGTTCATCAAATATTACTTTCCACAACTTGAAAAAGAAGCATTGGTGATAGATGTCAGAGGTAACGGCGGGGGATTTGTTTCACCTATTGTGATTGAAAACCTGCGAAGAGTTGCTTCACAGATAAGTGTAACCCGCAATTCAAAACCCGGAATTGATCCTGAAGGAACATTGTATGGTCCGATGGTTATGCTATGTGATGAGTTTTCCGCCTCAGACGGCGATATAGTCACATATAGGTTCAAAAATTATAACCTGGGCAAGGTAATCGGGAAAAGAACCTGGGGAGGAGTGACCGGGATTAGAGGGACTCTGCCATTGGTTGATGGAGGATTCCTGAACAGACCGGAATTTTCGATATATGATCTGGAAGGGAAAAAATGGATTATCGAAGGTATTGGCGTAGAACCTGATATTGTGGTTGATAATGATCCGTATCTTGAATATACCGGAACAGACCAACAGTTAAATAAGGCTATCGAGGTTATTTTGGAAGAACTGAAAACACAAGGCAAAAAGATTCCGGTTCATCCGCCATATCCGGTAAAATAGGCGTGAGGCGTGAGGCATGAAATTCTTACTTTCCTGTAATATTCAGTGTTGCAACATAATATCCCGGATCCACTGTAATTATTTCATCTTCAGAATCTAGTTTTATGGTGGTTGGCCCGGTTTTGGGAAATATATTAATTTTTTCCCCGGAAACATAAATTCTCATGGGCATATCAAATCCGGGAACACAGTTATTCCATCTGAACGTAAGACTGTCCCCTTTTACAAAATATTCAAATACTGGTATTCTTATGTCTCTCAGATACTGGTCAAAAAATGGTTTCAGGTTAATGCCGGTTTTCTCACTTAAATAATTCTCTATCTGTGAACCTTTTACAACCTGATGATAAAAATCCTTATTCAGGCCACGCAATATACCTCTCCATTTATCATCATTGTTAACGATCTGACGAAGGGTGTGCAGCATATTGCCACCTTTGTAGTACATATCGTGAGAACCTTCATGATTGACATTATAAATTCCTATTATCGGGATATCATTTAAAATATTGGCTCGTGTACCAAGGACATATTCACTTCCGGCCTCCTTGCCAAAATAATATTCGACATAAAGACTCTCTGCATAATTGGCAAAGCTTTCATGAATCCACATATCTGCAATATCCTCGTAAGTGATACTGTTCGCAAACCATTCATGGGCCGATTCATGAACGATGATAAAATCGAATTTTAATCCCCATCCGCTATTGCTCAGATCAGTTCCCCTGTAACCATTCTTAAATCCATTGCCATAGGTGACAGAGCTCTGATGCTCCATCCCCAGATAAGGAGCCTCGACAAGTTTGTATCCATCCTCATAAAACGGATAATGTCCGAACCAATGTTCAAAAGCCGCAAGCATCATGGGTGCCTGTTTAAATTGAAGTTTTGCCTTCTCCATATCTTCCTTCAGTACATAATAGTCGCAATCAAGTGGCCCTTTTTCTCCATTATAGATTTCGGAGAAGTGTGCATAATCAGCAATATTTATGTTCACACCGTAATTATCGATGGGATTTGCAACAAACCAGTTGTAAGTCTTTGTTTTGTTTTTCTGCTTCACGACGCTTCTCAACCGCCCGTTAGATACATCCATGAGGTTTCCGGGAACATTCACGCTTATCAGCATACTATCCGGCTCATCATACATATGGTCTTTGCATGGCCACCAGAGACTTGCTCCATCACCCTGGCAGGAAGAGGCGACAAACGGCAGTCCGTTTTTATCCTTTTTCCATGTTATACCGCCACTCCATGGAGGTCTTGTTGATACTTTGGGTCTGCCCCCGTAAGTAAGTACAACAGAATAGATCCTCCCCTGCTCCTGTTTCTCTTTAAGTTCAATCCAGTATACGTTTCCTTCTCTTTTGAAAATAAGAGAATTATTATTCTGAACAGCCTTAGTCAGTTTCAATGGCTCCTGAAGATCAATCTGCATGATATTGTAAGGTTTTAAAACCCTGTATGTGACAGTGTTAGTTCCCCAAATCGTACTGTCGGAAGGATTAACTTCAATATCAAGATGATAGTAAGTCAGGTCCCACCAGGCTCTTTCGGGAGTTATTGATCCGCGCAGTGTGTCCTGCCTTGTAAATATCTTATTAGCTGGCGGTTGAAACTGAGCCTGAACCGGGATTAAATATAAAGCTAAGATTAGAAATGTTAAATAAACACCGATATATCTATTCATTGATAATAGTATTAAGATAAAAGACAAAAGTAAAAAGATAAAAGTAATAGCTAGTAAAGTTTCTTGCCTTTCGCCTTCAATTAATTATTGTATTTTTATCCACAAACATTTTTTGCCTGCTAATGAAATCATTCAATATACTCGCTGGTCTCATCTTATTTTTGACTTTTATTACTTATCCGGGACAGCTCTCAGCACAGACTAATTTTACATCATCGAACCTGCCGGTTGTTATCATTACGACCAATCAGGGTGAAGCCATAGTGGATGAGCCCAAGATAACAGCAGATATGAAGATCATATACCATGACAATGGCATAAGAAATTATGTTTCAGATTCGGGCAATGTATATACTGGGAAGGTGGGTATTGAGATAAGAGGGGTATATTCTGCGACACTCCCCCAAAAGCCATATGGGTTTGAAACACGGGATGCTGCAGGCAATAATCTGAATGTTTCACTTTTAGGAATGCCCAGTGAAAATGATTGGGTGCTTCTGGCAAATTATAACGACAAAACATTTTTAAGGGATGTTCTTGCATTTGATATTTTCCGTAAGATGGGAAATTATTCGACCCGTATGAAATTCTGCGAAGTAGTTTTAAATAATGAATACCAGGGAATTTATCTGTTGGGTGAAAAAATTAAACAGGACAAAGGAAGAGTGAACATCGCCAGGCTCAAGCCTGATGATAATTCAGGCGATAATGTTACTGGGGGATACATTATAAAAAACGACTATTACACTTCCACAGACAGCTGGAAGAGCAATTTTTCACCATTGAATAAACCGGGGGCCGAGGTGTATTTTGTTTATCACGATCCGAAAGCAGAAGATCTGACGGAGCAGCAAAAATCTTATATCCAGGGTTTTATAAATACGCTGGAGACAGTTTTGTATAGTCCCACCTTCATTGTATCTGTATTCGGATATAAATCTTACATCGATATTAAATCATTTGCTGATTATTTCATTTTAGGGGAAGTGACCCGAAATGTTGATACCTATAAAAAGAGCCGGTATTTTTATAAAAATAAAGACAGCAAGGATGGTTTGTTGCATTCCGGTCCGGCCTGGGATTTCGACTGGGCATGGAGAAACCTGCTGGAAAACTGTGTGCATTTTAATCAGACTGATGGTTCAGGCTGGGCATATAAAGTGAATGAATGTGAAGCCTGGCCGGTGCCTCCTTCGTGGGAAGTACGTATGATGGTGGATAATGAATTTGCTGATATGATACACGACCGGTATTTTGAATTGAGAAAAACAATCCTGAGCCAGACATATACAGACAATATAATAGATTCAGTAGCAAACCTGCTGAATGAAGCCCAGGTCCGTCATTTTCAAAAATGGAATATCCTTGGAATAAATACAGGTACACCTGAATCAGGGACTCAGCCAACTACCTATAGTGGAGAGATTGAACAATTTAAAGACTGGATAAAAACACGCTTTGCGTGGCTCGATGCCAATATGATCGGATCAGTAATGGCAGTTGAGAAGAATCCTGCAAATAAAATCAAATGCAGGGTGTTTCCTAATCCTGTTGATGATCACCTTTTCATAGAATCAGATATGGAAATAATAAGTTTCAACCTGTACAGCATTGCCGGAATCAATGTGTTAAAGAAGGATGTTTTATGTGATTTATCAATTTCTGCAGACCTGTCTGATCTGGCCAAAGGATTCTATATCGGAAAAATCATGTTCAGCAACGGAGAGATTGCAATAACAAAAATCTTAAAAAAATAATGCCTGAAGTTTGTTAATATTTTCCCCGCTGCTATGGGGCGAAAATCACAGGATTTAACTAATTTAGAGAAAATTTCTTAAAAACTATTTTATGAAAAGAACATCATTATCAGCTTTTTTAACGATTGTTATAACAATCTGTATCAGTAATACATTGCTGGCACAGGAGTCACCGCGAACACGAGAGTCATTCGACAAAGATTGGAAATTCGTAAAGTTCTTTAATGCAGCCAATGAAGCAGTTGCAACGGATAAAGAGCCTGAGAACCTGCAGCTTCCTTCAGTTGACGACAAAGGGTGGAGGTCATTGGATCTGCCGCACGACTGGGCAATAGAAGGACCTTTCAGCGATACTCTGGAGAACAATACAGGACTTTTACCATGGAAAGGAATCGGATGGTACAGAAAACATTTCGTTGTAAATGAAAATGATCAGGGGAAACGAATTTATATCGATTTCGACGGTGCAATGGCTAATGCGAAGGTTTGGCTTAACGGGAAATACGTTGGGGAATGGCCCTATGGATATACATCATTCCGGCTCGACCTTACACCTTATGTTATTACCGGTAAGGAAAATATTGTTGCTGTCCGGCTCGATACAAAGAACTGGGATTCCAGATGGTACCCCGGAGCAGGCATTTATAGAAATGTCTGGCTGGTAAAAACTTCACAGCTTCATATAGCAAATAATGGCGTATTCTGTACTACGCCGGAGATTAAAAAAGAGAGAGGCATGCTGAGCATACAGGCTGAAGTTGAAAATCATTTGACTGATCCCGAACCTGTTACAGTCAAAGCACTTGTTTATAAACTGAATGATAAATTTGAACCTGCTGCTTCTCCTGTTTCAGAATCCGTTGTTGTCAGTGCAACAATTCAGGGCATGAAAAATCATGATTTCAGGTTGGATATACCGGTAAAAGATCCGGTTTTATGGGACATAAATAAACCTGAATTATATCGAGTAGCTGTGATTGTGACACAGGGAAAAACTGTAACCGACAGATATGAAACCAACTTTGGTTTCAGAACTTTGAATTTTACTGCACGCAATGGTTTCCTGCTCAATAACAAAAGAGTTGAAATAAGAGGCGTTTGCAACCATCATGATCTGGGAGCTCTTGGAGCTGCTTTCAATACCCGCGCTGCTGCACGGCAGCTTGAGCTTCTGAAGGAGATGGGTTGCAATGCAATCAGGACAAGCCACAACCCTCCTGCACCGGAACTGGTTGATCTATGCGACAAAATGGGATTTCTTATTATGGTTGAAGCTTTTGACACCTGGAGAATTGGGAAAAAACCAAAAGATTATAATCTTATATTCAATTCATGGCATGAGGAAGATCTCAGAGCCATGGTACGCCGTGACAGGAATCATCCTTCAGTGTTTATGTGGAGTATTGGTAACGAGGTTCCTGATCAGGGGAATCCTTACCTTGCTAAGGCTCTGAATGCAATTGTTAAATCAGAAGATAATACTCGTCCGGTTACAGCAGGTTGTGACAATGGCGCTTCAGGTACCAATGGTTTCCAGAAAAGTCTTGACATTTTTGGTATAAATTATCATGTTTATGGAAATGAATATGAAAGATTCTTTGCACTGAAGGACAATGAAAACCTCGGGATTTTTTCAAGCGAATCAGCTTCAACGGTCAGCTCAAGAGGTGAGTACTTTTTTCCGATTGTCCAGGGTAACCTCGACAGTAATCTTCCGGGCAAAGGGATATTCCAGGTAACATCGTATGATGTAGCTTATCCGGCATGGGCTTCCACTCCGGATCAACAATGGACCCTTTTAGATAAGTTTCCTGCAGCTATGGGTGAGTTTGTATGGACAGGCTTTGATTACATTGGAGAACCTACACCTTACTACGGTGATCTGACAGGTCTCAAACCAAGTGACTGGGGATACAAAGAAATACTTAAAATGCTGGAAATGGAAGGTGTGAAAGAGGTTCCTTCCCGCAGCAGCTACTTTGGAATATTGGACTTAGCAGGATTTAAAAAAGATCGCTTCTATCTTTATCAGTCAAGATGGAGACCCGAACTACCAATGGCACATATTCTTCCTCACTGGAACTGGCCTGAAAGAAAAGGTCTGGTTACTCCGGTTCATGTTTATACATCAGGCGATGAAGCTGAACTTTTCCTGAATGGGAAATCGCTGGGCAGGAAGAAAAAAGGTGAATTTGAATACCGGCTCAGATGGGATGATGTTGTTTATCAGCCAGGTGAACTTAAAGTAATAGCTTATAAGAACGGAAATAAATGGGCAGAAGATGCGGTACGCACAACTGATAAAGCATCCGTGTTATCCATGGCTGCCGACAGACCTGCTGTACATCCTGATGGTTCCGACCTTATTTATATCACTGTCAGGATTGAAGATAAGAATAAACTTCTTGTTCCAAAAAGCAATAACCAGCTCAATTTCAGCATTGATGGGCCGGGAAGAATTGTTGCAACCGATAACGGTGATGCTGCAAGTCATGAGTCATTTCAGGCTAAATCGAAGAAAGCCTATAACGGAATGTGTCTTATAATTGTCGCTGCTGACAAAGGAGCAACAGGTTCATTTACAGTCAAAGCTGAATCAAAAGGTCTGAAAACTGCAACTGTAAAAGTAGATATAGCAAATTAAAAAAAAGTGTTGCTGGGTGCTTGTTGCTTGTTGCTGGTTTATGATAGAATTAGAACCAGCAACCAGCAACTAGCAACGAGTAACTAACCTATTCTTTTAGTATAGAAGAGCTTATCGTCTCCGATTGTATAGAAGTCTTTCAGCGTAGCTTCAAGTATGAATTTATTGCTGATGTAAAACGCTCTTGTAGGGGCATAATGCTCCAGCCCTGAAGTTTCGGCGATAAGTATCTTACATCCCATTTTTCTGGCTTGATTACTTGTCTCCTCAATCAGTTTTTTACCAATGCCTTTTCCACGGAAATCATTATGAGTAGCAATCCAGTAAAGATCAAAACATGACTTTGACATGCTTATCGGGCCATAGCAGGAATAAGCTGCTGTGACTCCATCAACTTCTGCAAAAACGAAATAATACCCGGTCGATTCACCCTGGCTTAGCCTTTCTGCCACCAGTTCAGCAGCAATTTCAATCTCGTGGTCATAGAAGAATTTTGTCGACTCAACAATTTCCATGACTCTTTGTATATCACGCTTTTCGGGAATAGTTCTGAATGTAATGTTCATGGTTAATAGTTTTATAAGTTGTAAAGGTATAAAGGTTGTAAAAATAATAATTGCATAAAAACAAAAGTAGCAAGGATGATATATTCTCTTCATGTACTTTTACCCCCTTTCTTGTTTCCCCCAAGGGGGAAATGATCACCTTCCCCCGTGGGGGAAGGATGGGAAGGGGGTAAGAATAATGGATAAATATCCTTTTTAATCCCTAAAGAAATTAATAAAACAATACACCTTAGAACCCGAACTCTTTTAAAGTTGCTACGCGAGCTACAGTTTCAATTGCAATAGCGGCAAAAGCTGCACCATAATCAAGATCGATATTCTCGAGAGTATCTTTTGTATCATGATAGCCACTCCGGCTGATATCGTAATTCTCCATAAAAAGCACAACGGGGACACCTGTATCAGAGAAAATCTGCCCGTCGGTATTGAAAAGGGAACTATGCGGATTGAACTGTGTACGTACTTCTCCCTTCAAAGCCAGATGCTTTGCAATATCAGGTATTTCTTTCATTTCTTTAATCCTTTGTCCCCGGCTCAGATTTAATCTATCGGGTTGCCTGTTCCATTTGTGTGTACACTCATTCCAGATCATATTTGCAAGATGTGCCTGATATGCAAGGTACAATGATGCAGCACTTTTTCCGGGTGATATCTGGAATATATCCTGGTCATTATCGCGGTTATGACCTATCATATCCATAACATACAGGCCAACTATTTCTGTGCCTGAAAGGTCTATATCAGTTTTTTCATCCACTTTCAGATTCAGGTTTTTTTCTACCAGGGACTGACAGAAATTGCGGGCACCCATACAATCGGACGGAAATTCTTCACCGGTAAGATGTATGAGCCATATATCACGTTCAAGCTTACCTTCCTTTGATAATTTTAAAAAAATCGGCACCGCCTGTAACAATGTTGAACTTGCAGAATAATTATCATCTGCACCCCTTGCCGCTAATCTTGCACCTGAACCGCCACGTTCTTTTTCATAAACATCCTCCATATATGCTGTATCATAATGATCTCCAAATACAACTGTCTGGTTTCGGTTTTTTCCGGGAATGATCACAATCAAGTTTCGTTCGTGGATGTTGCCGTTCTGATTTCCAAGCCAACCTCCATATTGTGTGAAATCAAACAGCGTATTCCATTTAAAGGCCAGTTCACCTACTATTGCCTCACCTTCCATGCCGGTATCAGATATCACTTTACGGTACCTTCCAAGAAGATATTCACCAAGTTGTTCAAGATCACGCTGTTGTTTGTGTACCAGGGAAAGAGTAGTATCATCAAGCATTATATCGGCATTATCCTTGTAAATGAATTCGCCTTGCGCCAGGAATTTTATATCATTCCACCAGTTCTCTTCAAATTTTCTCGTGGAGGTTTCAGCTAAAGTAAGCGGTTCAGGAAGAGTAGAATCATACTGTTCCTCTATAATTTTTCCAAGAGCCTTCTGGATCTGACCTACTTTTTCCGGTGAACAAAGACGGGCATCCAGTTCTTCAAACCAATGTTCAAGGGTTTTATGTTTTGCTATGTTTAAAAGGTTTTGTGCAAATGATCTTTTTAAGAGCTTTAGCTTCTGCATCTCCCAGCTCTCAAGCAATGAAATAATGTTAAAAGAAGTCTGATGAGCATAATGATCATTAACCGTATTAAAATCATGAAGGGCAGAAAGATACAGATCACGCTTCTGCATTCTAGGCCAAAGTTCAACCGGATTTGACATATCTTTGTCACTATCGTGATAACCAGTGATATATCCATATAAAGATTCAGCTCTTATCTCAACCTTATCATATTTAAGTGGTACAAAAGCCACAAGAGGCCTGTGAAGATATATTTCATGCTCCCCGACACGCA
This sequence comes from Bacteroidales bacterium, assembly GCA_050014255.1. Lineage (GTDB taxonomy): Bacteria > Bacteroidota > Bacteroidia > Bacteroidales > VadinHA17 > LD21. The sequence continues at coordinate 10,547 of JBEKDR010000118.1, forward strand.
TGGGTGGATAAAAGAACCTGTAACCAAAGAGTCCTCCTTTTAAAAGGGTCTTCTCAACCTCCATTATTTTTCTCTTTCCTGCTTTGGGCCCGTTTAACAGAAGTTCGAATTTATTGTTCCATAGCTGGCTGTTACATGCTAATGGTTTGTCATACAAACCCATAGCATCAGGTTCAGTACTGAACAATGCTTTTATCAATCTCATCTTATGCCCTACCTCATTAAGTTCATCCTGATATCGGTGAATACGCTGCCAGCGATTGGTACGATGATATGAATCGTGAATAAGATTTTCATTCATTATCAGGTTTTTACTATCAGGATGAGGCTCATGAAGCCAGCCCGATTGAGTTACCCTCAAACCACCAATTCCCCTGTTCCTCGCAACAAGGTTCAGTAAAGGTATCTGGGCAGTTACCGGAAGTTCTTTTTTCAAACGGAGATAACCGGGCATGCCCCAGAATACCAGGCTCCCCGGAAATGGAATAAGCGATAAATTACCTGACAGGTATTTATTTCTTAATGTTTCAGACATCTTGCTGAAAGGCCTGAATGTCAACAAATATCTTACATTATTTAATAATGAATCGTCTTTTATAATAAATCTCTTTGTCCATACCGGAAGCAAAGATCCGTCGGAAGTCATTATCCTGAATCCCGTATTGTAAAGAGATTCACCATCATTTATGTTTTCTCCATATGCTTCAGATAACAGTCCTGTAAAGAAGGATATAGATTCAGTTTCAGATATCTCCCTGCCCGGTGCAGAAAAAAAACTTTTCCAGAAAACCTGTTCAGGTTCATGAATGCTGTTTCCGAAGAAAGTCCAGATAACCCTCCCCTTATCATCCTGGGTTCGGGATAGCATCAGCGGCAGTAATGTCACATACCTTTCGTGCAATAATGATCCGGCAGAATTGGCCAGTTCAGATGGCCAGTAGGGGTTATTCAACAGGTTCTCTCCACCATGTCCGCTTATAAAATGTTCCGGAAGTCCCTTGCCAAGTTTCAGAATATTACCCATTATCTGATGGCCAATATGTTCAATCCCGGGTTTAAGTTCATTTTCCTCTTCCACTTCAGAGATCTTCCACCCGAACGGATCATCTTCCTGTAAAATACGATCATCAGGTTTGCCATATGGTTTATAGCCCAGGCGCGGAGGGGGCATAAATTCCGAATAAGCTGTTATCTGGTAACATCCTTTGCAACTGAACCAGGGATATCCTGCCAGCAGCTTTTGCCAGCCTGTGGTATTTCTTTCTTCCATAATGTATTTCTATCAAACGTGAAGTTAAGTATACTTGTTCAATCAAACTACAAATACCTCATTACAAAATTTCAGCATTTTATTAACTGGAATCAGGAATTCAGAATATCTGTTTAAATTTGAACATTATGATACTAATGCTTTCAAAAAAGAAATGTACCGCAACAAAAAAATAGTGGTTGTTCTGCCTGCCTATAATGCAGCTTTGACACTTGAAAAGACCTATCAGGAAATTCCTTTTGATATCGTCGACGAAGTAATCCTCGTAGATGATGACAGCAATGACAGTACACTTGATCTGGCAAAAAAACTGGGAATAAAGCATATAATTCACCACGAAGAAAACAAAGGGTATGGTGGTAATCAAAAAACATGTTACAGAAAGGCTCTTGAATTAGGCGCTGATATTGTAATTATGTTGCATCCTGATTATCAGTACACTCCACTTTTAATTCCGGCAATGGTCAGTATTATA
>JBEKDR010000119.1:0-12119 GCA_050014255.1 Bacteroidales bacterium
GATATGAGTTGTTCCTTATTCAACATTACTTAGAAAACAAATATTGAAGATGTGAGTTTTGTAAGAATAACGACTCGATCAAGCCTGGGGTGAAAAGCCATATTTATTCCATCATTATAGAATAAAATGATAATAACAAGAATTGTGGTTAGATATAATGTTTTCATTTGACAGGGGTTTGATTACATGAGAAAAAACCCGGCAAGTTTTAAAACTCACCGGGTTAATTTATTTATGGCCGCATTACCAGTTCCTAAATCAGGATCTGCCTTGCATAATGAACACAGGTCTTTACCTCTTTCACTGCATTTGACCATGGTTTAATATCATATTCCAGCTCAATGTCACAGAAGATCGGCCAGCCTTTCTGTTTAATCAGAAGAAGAATGTCCTCAACAGGACATTCACCCTGACCCCAGACCTGATTTGTATTGGCGGGATCAGTTTTTGGACCTGTCTTGTCTTTAACGTGAATGCTGACAATACGATCGTGATACTTTTCAATTATCGTATTCGGATGTCTCCCCGTTGAACCAAAAAAGTGTCCTGTGTCGAGGTTGAACATCACTGCTGGTGAAACGGCCATGAACGGATCATAGCTGAACCCGGGTGTTGCAAATTGCATATGAGTATGAAAGATTGCATACATTCCATTCTTCTCGGCAAAAGGAGCGAGTTTCTTCACGGCTTCCATTCCAAGTTCTTCGGATACACCTTTGGTTCCCAATGCTTTAGCGGCTTTAAAAGCATAATCTATCTCCTCATCTGACCATCTTGCAGGAGAAAATTTCACAATATGAATTTTTATACCTGCATCATCGAATAGTTTTTTTACATCATCAAATTTAGATATTGGCAATGACAGACGCCACTTTTTCACCTCCTCGTTGTATTTTGCTATCTGAGCCTTTTGTTCCGCCGTAAATTCCGGCATCTTAAATCCTCCGGCAGGAGGGGCTCCTGCAGGGGCACCAGCCGGAGCTTTCGGCGGAGGCGGCGGTGCACTGAACATTGCCATCATAGGATTCTTTGGAGCTCCAAGATATTCTTCCACATCATCACTCATTAATTCAATTGAGTTGATGCCCGCTTCTTTGCAATACTTAATTATATTTTCAACACCACCTGGCATACTGCGCCAGCTATATGTGATAGTGCCCATCTGAACGCCTCCAAAGTTTGAGTTTGGTGCAGTTCCGGCCTGATCCTTAGCAACAGGTGTGCTCTTTCCGAATAATTTAATAGGCATCATCGAAAAAGCAGCGACTGTCGCAGTACTTCCCAAAAACTTACGTCTTGAGAGATTCCTTTTTGATTTGTTTTCGTTTCCCATATTTTCTTTTTAAAAATTAGATTAATAATTAATAACCTTCAATATATCACAGGCTCCAACCCGACCGATATTCATACTGGAACAGGTTGTTAGCTTCCGGCAGATTAGTGATCTTCATGTTAGTTGCGTCATATTCAAGGGTAATGTCGTCCAGCTGATGTTTTACAGCAATATTTGTCAGCAACATAATCTCAGTCAGTTTTGATGATATGGAAAAATCGTTGCACGATTTTTTACCATTTTTTATTGCATCAACCCAGTCTTCGAATATATTTCCTGTACGGGGAATCCAAGCATCAGGACCCTTGAAATTATCATCACCCGGGATAAGCTCCGGCATTGCTCCGTGACTGCCATGTGTTAAAATACCTTTATCTCCATAGTAGGTAGCATCTTTCATTGCCCTGCCTGCTTCCAGTCCTTCAGGTCTCGGTGGTCTTAAGCCGCCATCGCACCACATAACTTTTACCGGTGGCATATAGCCCCTGGCAGGGAACTCATATGTAACCATTTCGCAAAGAGGCATATAATCAGTGCTGTATGGAGAGCTGGTTGCCTGTATTTTAGAAGGCATTCCCAGGTTAAGAGCCCATATCGGAGCATCAAAAATGTGAGCACCCATGTCGCCCATAGCTCCGGTTCCATAATCCCATAATCCTCTCCAGTTGAAATGAAGGGTTTCCGGATTGTAAGGTTTATTTGGAGCCGGCCCTAACCATAAATCATAATTGAGGTTTTTAGGAACGGGCATGCCTTCAGGCCTCTTCAAATCGCCCTGGGGCCAGAATCCCATCGGACGATTGGTTGATAACTGAACCTCTCTGACAAGACCTATTACACCTGACTGGATCCATTCCACGGTTTTTCTGGTTCCCTCTGCAGCATGTCCCTGGTTTCCCATTTGCGTTACAACTCCCGTCTCTTTTGCTAAAGCTGCAAGCTTACGTACTTCAACGATTGTCTTTGCCATTGGTTTCTCAAGGTAAATATGCTTTTTGGCACGCATGAAGGCAGCAGCAATCATAGCATGATTGTGATCAGGCGTACCTATTACAACAGCATCAATAGATTTCTCCTTGTCCAGCAGTTCCCGCCAATCGTTGTATATTTTAGCTTTGGGGTACCCTTTGAATATATAGCCGGCATAATCAGAATCCACATCACATAAAGCATATATGTTTGCAAGCTTGATGGGATTACCCTTTCCTGCTGCACCCATCTGTATAGCTGCGTTTGTATTTGGTTGTCCGCCCGGAGGTCCTCCTTTTGGGGCCATCCGTTTCATCATTTCAACCATCCTGGCTTCCCGTGCTGCTATCTGCTCCTTTGTCATTGGAGTGCCATTGAAGTTCCTTTGAGGCCTCACGATCGGAACATCGGGTGTGCAAAGCTGTTGAATATCACCGCCACCCTGGCTCCCCACACCAATACCGGCAATATTGAGCACGTCACTGGGGGCCGTATAACCAGTCCCCCCCATGACATAACGAGGAATAATTGTAAACGCGGCAGCTGCGGTAGCTGTAGTGCCCAAAAAGCTTCGCCTTGACAGGCGTTTACTCTTCGGATTCTTGCTGTTAAGATTTTCCTGACGCATAATAATAGAATATTTAATATTTTAAAAAGAATAAGAGATTATAAATGTACATAAAATCTTACTTTTTACCTATTAATCCGGATCCAATTCTGTCTATTTAATGATATTTAACATATGAAATATAAGACGATTATGCTATCCCCAGAAAAAGGATAGGATAAAAAATAAAAACCCGGACTTATTCAATCCGGGTAAAAAGATAAAATCTCATTGAAAACTTAAATTGCTGTCCCCCCTCTCTCTCCTGTCCGGATTCTGATACATTCCTCCAGTGGAGTTATAAAAATCTTTCCGTCACCGACAGAACCTGCTCCGTTTGTACGCGCAGCTTTTAGTATTGCGTTAACTGTTATATCCACAAAAGCATCATTAACTCCAATTTCTATTTTAATTTTGGGGATCAGATCAGGAATAATTATCTGTCCCCTGTACATCTCTTCAATTCTCTGCTGTCCATGACCCGAAACACGGCTGACAGTGATTCTCTTTATATCAGCTTCAATTAGTGCTTCTCGTACTTTATCAAGCTGAACTTCCCTGATGATTGCTGTTATTAGTTTCATTTTATGATATTTACAAGATTATCCGTTTAACTGGGATTTAACATTCCATATCCTCTTTCCCCATGATAAGACCTGTCAAGCCCTGCCATTTCATCTTCCTCTGATGATTTAAATTTAATGAACTTGTTCAGAACAAATATTATTACAAAAGTCATTAGAGCAGCATAACCAATTGCTATGAGCACAGCGAGAGCCTGTATTCCAAACTGATTCCAGATTGTCCAGTTTCCGCCTGCAACTGTTGCAGCATCACGCATCCACGACGGGCGAATGAAGAAAGTAAGAAGCAAAGCTCCCACGATTCCTCCAATTCCATGTATCCCAAAAGCATCAAGACTATCATCGTATCCTAACTTATTTTTCAACTGGATTGCTGAATAACAAAAGAATGAAGCAAGCAGACCAAGGAGCATCGCCCCATAAGGCTGTACCACCCCTGCAGCAGGTGTAACAGCGACTAATCCTGCCAGAATTCCTGAAGCAAAACCAAGAGCAGTGGATTTCCCCTGGTGAAAACTTTCAATCAGGATCCATGAAAGAGCACCGGAAGCAGCTGCAATCTGCGTGGCTGTAAGTGACTGTGCAGTGCTCAATCCGCTTGAAATGCTGCTTCCTGCATTAAAACCAAACCATCCAACCCAAAGAAGTCCTGCCCCAAGCATAGTGATCACCATGTTGTTTGGACGGATCACCTGGTACGGATAACCCCGGCGTGCACCAAGATATAAAGCTGCAACCAGACCACTAACACCTGCCGAAATATGAACAACTGTTCCTCCTGCAAAATCTATTGCACCTTTTGCTCCCAGATGAAAAAGGAAACCATCACTTCCCCATACCCAATGGCAAATAGGATTATAAACCAGCAGACTCCAGATAGCAATAAAGAAACAATAGGCTTTGAAGTTGACTCTTTCAGCAAATGCTCCTGCAATAATTGCTGGTGTGATAATTGCGAATTTACCCTGGAACATGGTAAAAACATACTCAGGAATCCCGGCATCCATAATTTTAGTGTCGATTCCTTTTAAGAAGAAATAATCTTTATTCCATCCGAACCATCCTCCTAAAATATTTCCTCCGAAACACATGCTATACCCGACAATCACCCACAAAACACTTATGATACCCATTGCAACAAAACTGTGCATAATGGTCCCAAGCACATTTTTTGAACGTACAAGTCCGCCATAAAACATTGCAAGTCCCGGGATCATCAGAAGGACAAGAGCTGTAGATGTAAGCATCCATGCCGTTGCTCCTGAATCAATGTGTGTATTATCAGCAGCAAATAAACCTGCACTGCTTATAGTTAGCAGCATTAGGATTAATAAGGATCTTTTTCCAAAAATTTTCATTAGTTAAAAATTTAATGTCAATGCAATATAAGTATATATTTTATGCAAACATATACTTTTTTAGGGGGTATATCAAATTATTTATGTATTTTTTGGGTACTTATGTCAATTTATTAAGGGTCTTTATAATAAATATACATCTTTTTTGACTAAGTACTCCAGTAATAACAGGGCATAACCAACTAATACTATAATTTTAATCAGAATCAGCACTTGATTTCCTTAATAAACTGACTTATATTTTCAGTCTCATTCCCATTCATTGCCAGAATCTTCACAAAAGCGCTACCGATTATACCTCCTCTGGCATATTTTCCTGCATTTATGAAAGTTTCGCGATTTGAAATTCCGAAACCAATCAGGCATGGATTTATCAGGTTCATTTCGCTTACCCTTTTAAAATATGCCATCTGATCCTCTGAGAAGTTTCCTTTTGCCCCTGTAACGGATGATGAAGAGACCATATAAATAAAACCACGGCTGATTTTATCTATGGCTGAAATTCTTTCGGCGGAAGATTGTGGAGAAATAAGTAAAATATTGTAAAGATTATATTTATTAAAAACAGAAAGATACTCTTCAGTATAAATCTGAGGTGGCAGGTCCGGAAGAATTACTCCGTCTATCCCAGTCTCCATACATTGCATGCAGAACTTCTCTACACCAAACTGCATTACAGGGTTTAAATATCCCATCAGAATCAGCGGGATCTTCACTTCACCACGAATTTTGTTTAATTGGTTGAAAAGCAGTTTAAGATTCATTCCATTCTGAAGAGCCTTTTGATTGCTTTGTTGAATAACAGGCCCATCAGCCATAGGATCGGAAAAAGGCATGCCGATCTCAATCATATCAGCTCCGGCATCCGCAAGAGATCTGACAATACCGGTAGTTGAATCCAGTTGAGGGTATCCTGCTGTAAAATAGACTGAAAGTATATTGGTTGTTTTCTCTCTGAAAAGTTTGTCGATCCGATTCATAAATAGTAATTAATTTGTTTAAATCCTTTGTGTCACTTGGAAAACCCCCTGCCGCTTCGCAGCGTCACCCTAAAGGGGGACTAATTCTGTATCATCTAGGTTTATTATGCTTGCATGCAGATTATTAGCCCCCCCTTGGGGGGGTTGGGGGGTTTTCTCCCATGTATTTTATATAGGTTTCCATATCTTTATCTCCTCTACCTGAAATTGTCACGACTACAACATCATCTTTACGGAATTGATGTTTTCCTAACCAGGCAAGGGCATGAGCCGATTCAAGAGCGGGCACAATGCCCTCAAGACGAGTAAGGCTGAATGCCGCTTCAAGGGCTTCATCATCATTCACATTATCGAAAATGACTCTATTTATTTTATGAAGATATGAATGAATCGGTCCGATACCCGGATAATCGAGTCCGGCTGAAATGGAATACGGCTCAGTGATCTGACCGTCATCAGTCTGCATAAGCATTGTCCTGCTACCGTGTATTATCCCCGGACGACCAGTCACCATAGTAGCTGCCGTTTCCCCGCTTTCGATACCTTTTCCCCCCGCTTCCACGGCAATCAGTTTAACGTGTTTATTATTAAGATAATGATAGAAAGAGCCAATTGCATTGCTCCCGCCACCAACACAAGCAATGATATAATCCGGAACCTCTTTCCCTGACACCTCTTTAACCTGCAGCAGCATCTCTTCACTAATCACAGCCTGAAGCCTGGTAACCAGATCGGGATAGGGATGTGGACCGACAACCGAACCTATAATATAATATGTATCCGTGGGATTGGTGATCCAATCGCGGATAGCCTCATTGGTTGCATCCTTAAGTGTCTTATTACCGCTGGTAACTGCGACTACCTCAGCACCAAGCATTTTCATCCGCAAAACATTCGGGGATTGCCGTTCTATGTCTGTCTGCCCCATATAAACAACACATTTCATTCCCATCAGGGCACATACGGTCGCAGCTGCTACTCCATGCTGCCCGGCCCCTGTTTCGGCAATGATCCTGGTTTTGCCAAGACGCCTGGCAATCAGGATCTGGCCAATGGTATTATTAATCTTATGTGCACCTGTATGATTAAGGTCCTCCCTTTTAAGGAAGATCTTTGTATTATGAAATGATGAAAGCCTTGATGCAAAGAACAGAGGAGAAGGTCTTCCCACGTAGTGTTTTAACAGGGAATGGAACTCATCCCTGAATTTATTATCTCTCAGTATCTTCAGGTAATTATCTCCCAGTTCTTTCACATTCGGGTACATCATTTCAGGAATAAAGGCACCGCCAAATTCTCCGTAATAGCCCCGCTCATCTACATTATAATTCATTGTTGTTCATTTTTAATTTCTTCAATAAATCTTTTAACCATTGAAACATTTTTAATTCCGGGAGCAGCCTCAAAACGACTGTTTATATCAACTGCAAAGAATCCTCTGTTTCCGATGGATTTAATCACCCCTGCATCTTCCGGGCCGATTCCTCCGCTCAGGAAAAATGGTTTATCAAGGGAATATTCTTTTAGCTTTTCCCAGTTAAATTTCATGCCGTTGCCGCCCGGATTTTCACTTTTTGTATCAAATAAGAAATAGTCACACACAGGCACATATTGCATCAGAGATTCAAAGCTAAAATCATCTGCAATATTGAATGCTTTTATTATAGTTAGTCCTGTTGATTTTAACTGCAAACAGGATACAGGTGACTCATTCCCATGCAACTGTATCATATCAAGACCTTTACGAATTGATATATCAAGTATTTTATGATTATTTTCATTAAGAAAAACGCCTATCCTTTTAATGCCGGGTGGAACGTTATGGAAAATAGCCATTTCAGGTTCTTCATGCACATATCTTGGTGACCCCGGATAGAATATAAATCCCATGAAATCTGGCTTTGCATCAGCTATTTCTTTAACGTTCAAAGAATCGCACATCCCACATACCTTAATTCTGATCATAGCTTTATATTAAGTCTTTAACAAATTCGGAAAAAGCATTTACGGGATCGGTGGTGTACATAAACTTCTCTCCTATCAGAAACCCATCATATCCGGCAAATCTGAGTCTTTTTATTACCTGGGGCGAAGAAATCCCGCTTTCAGAGATCTTCAGAAAACCATGAGGAATTTCTTCTGCGATCTTATCCGAGATATCAGTATTTACTTCAAATGTTTTCAGATTTCGGTTATTCACACCTATTATATTAACGTATTGGTTAACCTTATCAAGTTCGTCCTGTTCATGAATTTCGAGAAGAACCTCCAGCCCAAGCGAACGTGCTAATTGTGAAAGATTTACAATTATTTGTTTCTCCAGAGCTGCAGCAATGAGCAGAATTGCATCGGCACCAATGGATTTTGATTCAATCACCTGGTATTCATCTATAATAAAATCCTTTCTCAGTATGGGGAAGAGACTCTTTTCCCGGGCATGCAAAAGGTCAGAATTTGAGCCGCCAAAAAACTGAGTATCAGTAAGAATCGATACACCTGAAGCTCCTGCCCTGAAATACCCCGATGTTACCTCCTCAACCGATGATGATGAATTAATAATACCCTTTGAAGGGGATTTTCTCTTGAACTCAGCAATAATACCTGTTTTAGTTTTGTCGAGAATGAATTCAGAAAGAGAAATAGTCTCCCGTTTAAACAACCTGCTGTTTTCGAGATCTCTGACAGCCGTCATTCCGGCAAGAAGATTCAACTCTTTCTTCTTATTTTCGATTATTTTATTCAGAATAGTCATGACTGTAATTCAATGAGCTTAATAAATGATTTAAAAGCTTTCCTGCTTATAAGAGATTCACTTGCAATTTCGCGGCATTCTTCAAAAGATTTTGAAGGGTAATAACATTTGAGTGCCATCTGGGCATTTACGGTAACGACATTATTCTGGGTTGTCGTGCCTTCTCCCTTAAGAATCTTCATAAAAAGATCAGCTGCTTCAGGCACGTTCCGTCCTCCACTCAATTCTGATTCCAGAGCTCTTTTATAGTTCATCATTTCAGGTGAAACAATATGTTCAACCCCGTTCAAAATATACTTGAATTCAGAGGTAAGTGAAACCTCGTCATATCCATCGAGACTAAAAATAATCATATACTTTATAGTAGATTGCTGATAAAGGTAATTGTATAAGCGGGCAAGTTCGAGACTGTAGACTCCGATAAGCTGTCTCTTAGGGAATGAAGGATTAACCATCGGTCCCAGCATGTTGAAAAAGGTCTTTATTTTAAGAGCTCTGCGAACAGGCACAACATTTTTCATTGCAGGGTTGAAAAGCGGAGCATGAAGAAAACAGACACCTGATTCATCGATTTCCTTTTTTAATTTGCTATTGTCGGTCGAAAATTTATACCCGAAATGCTCCAATATATTAGAAGAGCCGCATGTTGAACTTACACCATAATTACCATGTTTGGCTATTTTGATGCCGGCCCCGGCAAGAACAAACGTAGTAAGAGTTGATATATTGAAAGTGTCTTTACCATCTCCGCCGGTACCACATACATCCATAGGCTCGAATTCTGACAGGTCGATCCTGATACAATGATTCAGCAGAGCGTCCCGGAATCCGGTGAGCTCTTCTACTGTTATGCTCCTCATAAGGTAAACAGTAAGAAAAGCCGCTATTTCCGACTCCGAATAAATGCCTTTCGCAATATTGGTAAGCACTTTTTCTGCTTCCAGCCTGTTAAGGGTTTTGTGTTCGAACAGATGATTCAGTATTTCACGCATGTTTAGATGTATTTGACTGACAATATATAAGTTATATCTAATTATTAATCCAGTTAGCTATGATGTCTATTCCATGCTCGGTAAGAACCGATTCCGGGTGGAACTGCAGTCCGCGCACATCATAAATTTTATGGCTTATTCCCATAATTATCCCGTTTTCGTCTCTACAGGTGACTCTAAAGCATTCAGGCAGCTCATCACCTGAGACAACCCATGAGTGATACCTCCCCCCGATAATTGAGGAAGGTATATTTACGAAAAGCGGATCTTTCAATTCGGTAATCAGGACCTTTGTGGCAATACCATGATAAACATGGCTTAGATTGAGGATTTTACCTCCAAAAGCCTCCCCTATTGCCTGGTGGCCCAGACATATCCCAAGGATGCTTTTCGTTGGCGCATAACGATTTATCAGGTCAATACAGATACCTGCATCCACCGGAACACCCGGACCGGGTGAAAGAAGAATTTTTTCATACCCATCCACTTCTTCAAGAGAGATTTCATCGTTCCGGAATACGGAAGGGCTGGATCCTGTGAGCTTTTCAATATAATGTACCAGGTTATACGTGAACGAATCGTAATTATCAATAACCAATATCCTTTTCATTTTTTTTACAATAAATTATTATTTGATATCTCCTGCCAGTTCAATGGCTTTTCTGAGTGCCCCAAGCTTATTATTTACCTCCTGAAGTTCTTTCTCTTCATCAGAAATGGCTACAATACCGGCGCCAGCCTGGTAATAAAGTGTATTGGCTTTACTCAGAAAAGTTCTGATCATGATGGCATGGTTAAAATTGCCCCTGAAATCGAGGAACCCAATAGCTCCACCATAGTAACCTCTTCTTTGATTCTCGTATTTATCTATAATCTTCATTGCCATATATTTAGGGGCTCCGGTAAGTGTGCCTGCCGGGAATGTGGAAGACATCATGTCGGCAATAGTGGTACCTTCTTTAAGTTCACCTGAAACTGCAGAAACAAGATGAATGACATGTGAATAAAACTGAACCTCCCGGTAACTTTCAACTTTGACATTATTTGCATGTCTGCTCAGATCGTTGCGTGCAAGATCTACCAGCATAACATGCTCTGCGTTTTCCTTCTGATCAGCTGCCAGTTGTTGTGCCAGAAGTTTGTCATTCTCATCATTGCCAGTACGCCTGAAAGTTCCAGCGATCGGATTAATATAAGCTTTGCCCTTATTAATCTTAAGGTGCGCTTCAGGAGATGATCCGAAAATCTTATAATTTCCGTAATCAAAATAGAACAGATAGGGAGAGGGATTGACCGATCGAAGAGCCCTGTAAACATTAAATTCATCCCCTGTGAAATGTCGTGAAAACTGCCTTGACAACACCACCTGGAATACATCTCCGAGATGACAATGTTCCTTTCCTCTACTTACCATTGCCCTGTACTGGTCATCAGAAATGTTCCGGCCTTCCTCCCCAACTGCTTTAAAGGAGTAAATTGCTACATTTCTGCTGTTCAGTAACGACTCAATCCTGTCGAGTTCCCCCGGTTCTCCGTTTACCTGGTTTTCAATAATCTGCAATGTATTCTGATAATGATTTATTGCTATTATATATTTATAAAGATGGTACCTGGCAACAGGAATTTTAAAAGGACAGTCACTACCAGGCTTTAATTCAATCTTCTCGAAATATTCTACTGCATCGTATGATAAATAACCAAATAGCCCGTTTACCGGAATATCTCCTTGCAAATCCGATTGTATAAGTGCACCTGCAAAAGCTGAAAATCTTGTATTAAATGTTTGTTTATCAATTATTTCTGTAATGATTTTTGATCCATCGGGATAAGTTTCAGCAACAAATCCCTCATCAGCTTCGAAACCTGCCAGCGGTTTCATACATATAAAAGAATAGCTGTTTTCATTACCATGATAATCAGAGCTTTCCAGTAAAAGGGAATTTGGATATATATCTCTTATTCTCAGATATATACTTACCGGAGTTATTATATCGGCTAGCAGCTTCCTGGATTTCGTTTTAATTATAAATTCTGTCATAATATTTGTTTTTATCATCTGTCGTATCTCCTTTTCAAAACACCGGACGATCTTAAAAATCAAAACGGCCTGTCGTGATTACGACAGGCCGTTTATTAATATCTTATAAGATTATATACAAATAGCTGTAAGTCTCACGTCAAATTGTGAAATAAACTTAACCACCAACGCCAATATGTATAAATTGCTTTCATTTTAACATCTTGTTCAGCTGCAAAAGTAAACTTTGTTTTCGATAAAACAAATTTTTGATTAGTTTCTTGACCTGTTGATTTTGAAAAAGAGGCCCAAAGGGGGCTAAACTTTTTATTTCACATTAAATCCGGTGATTTCTACCGAGGGATTTTCACCGTGCGTATCCATGTCCTTCAGTTTCATGACTATGATTTTTTTCTCGCCAGGCAAAAGCGATACATAATTGTCGCTGTAGAATACCGGAAGAACCCGGTCACCACTTTCCTTCCCGACTACTTTTAGCCTTATCATTAAAACAGGCAGCTTTGTGG
>JBEKDR010000120.1:0-12085 GCA_050014255.1 Bacteroidales bacterium
TCAGCTTATCAGGCAGGCAGATAAAAGGATAATAATTATGCCCGGATCAGGAATTGATGAATCGAATATCGGACTTATTGCCAGAAGTACCGGCGCAAGGGAATTTCATCTTACAGGCAGAAAAATTATTGAGAGCGAAATGATATTCCGGAGACAAAATATTTCGATGGGTGGCATTTCAGCCATTCCTGAATTTTCCAGAAAAGTTGCTGACCCTGATATGATAAGAAGCATAATCAATAATCTGAAATTGATCTGAAATTTCCTTTGAAATATTAACGGGCTTGTTACCTTTGTGATTCTTATTTCAAAAACTATTTTTAAATATTTAATAGTGATTTTTATGAAAAAACTATCTGAACTAATATTTGTAATACTACTGTCATTTTTATTGCCCGGCCAGGTTACAAATGGCTGTACAAATTTTCTGGTGACTAAAGGCGCATCTGTTAAAGGATCAACAATGATAACATATGCTGCTGACTCACATCAGTTATATGGCGAGTTATATTATTGGCCGGCAAGAGACTATCCACAGCGCAGTATGCTTGATGTTATTGAATGGGACACCCGCAAGTACATGGGAAAAATCGCACAGGTTGCACATACCTATTCAGTTGTCGGAAACATGAATGAACATCAGGTGGCTATCGGTGAAACAACATATGGGGGTAGTGAAACTCTTGTTGATACCACAGCCATCATCGATTATGGCAGTCTGATATATCTGACACTTCAGAGAGCTAAAAATGCCAGGGAAGCAATAAAAGTCATGTCTGACCTGGTATCTGAATATGGCTATGCAAGCGAAGGTGAATCATTTTCAATTTCTGATCCTAATGAAGCATGGATTTTTGAAATTATCGGCAAGGGTGTTAATAATAAAGGTGCAGTCTGGGTAGCGCGTCGTATTCCTGACGGATATATTTCAGGTCATGCAAACCAGGCAAGGATACAGACTTTTCCACTATCTACGGGCAAAAAGAACAGTATTGCAATAACTTCAAAGGAACTTAACAGGGTATCAGAGCCTAATATTGAATGCGTTTATGCATATGATGTGATCGAATTTGCCAGAAGCAAAAATTTATTTAAAGGTAAAGATGCCGAATTCAGTTTCTCAGACACTTATAATCCCATAACTTTTTCAGGTGCCCGTTTTTGCGAGGCTCGTGTCTGGTCCTTCTTCAAATCAGTAAATGCCGATATGAATCAGTATTTCAACTATATTTCAGGACATGATTTAAGCAGGCGTATGCCGCTGTGGATTAAGCCTGATCATAAAATTTCCGATTATGATATGATGAATTTCATGAGGGATCATCTTGAAGGAACGGCTCTTGATATGAGAAAAGATATTGGTGCAGGTCCGTTTGGTCTCCCCTATCGCTGGCGTCCGTTGGATTGGCAAATAGATACCGCGAAAAATGCTCCTCGGTATTGCAATGAAAGAACAGTTGCCACACAGCAAACAGGGTTCGTATTTGTTGCTGAAAGCCGGAATTGGCTCCCTGATCCGATCGGAGGCATATTCTGGTTTGGAGTGGATGATGCAGCTACTACTGTCTTCACACCGATGTACTGCGGAATAACTGCAATCCCGGAGTGTTTCAAAGTCGGGAATGGCGATATGCTTACTTATTCTCCTACTTCAGCTTTCTGGTTGTTTAATCAGGTAGCCAACTTTTGCTATACCCGTTATGACCTGATGAGCGCTGATGCGCAAAAAATACAGAAACAACTAGAAACCAGATACATATCCAAAACAGATTCCATTGATACAGAAGCGCTTAAATTGTCTGCCAAAGATATGAATCTTGCAAGGGAATATCTTACAAACTATTCAGGCGAAATGGCTCAGAATACTTTTAATAAATGGAAAACACTAAGTGAGTACCTGCTGGTAAAATATATTGATGGCAACATTAAAAAAGAAAAAGACGGTAAGTTTGAAAGAAATAAGTGGGGTAATCCTGTAATGCCAATGCAGCCTGGTTATTCAGATGCATGGAAGAAATCAGTTGTGCAGGAGACAGGAGATAAATTGCTTGAACCTGCAAAGGCAGGGCATTAGTTAAAGGAGAAAGGAAAAAAGGTTATTAGGTGCTGGTTGCTGGTTGCTGGTTGCTGGTTATGTCGAAATGCAAATAGCAACGAGTAACAAGCACCCAGCAACTGATAATTGATTTCACTGAAAAACTTTTTCTGACAAATTGTAGATTATGTTTTTTTTTCGTAAGTTTGCGACCGGTTTTTTGAAAACAAAGTGAGAATACAAAATACATTGTGTTATGAATTTAATGAATGTTGTTGAGAAGGAATTTGCGGTAAAAAATGAATTTCCGAAATTCGTAGCAGGAGACACCGTTACTGTCCATTATAAAATCAAAGAAGGAAATAAGGAGAGAATTCAGCAATACCGTGGCGTGGTAATTCAGAGGAGCGGAGAAATGCATACTGAAACCTTTACTGTAAGAAAAATGTCAGGAAACATAGGTGTTGAAAGAATATTTCCTATTGCCTCACCTTTTATTGACAAGATTGAAGTTAATAAACACGGGAAAGTTCGCAGGGCAAGAATATTCTACCTTCGCGATCTGACAGGTAAAAAAGCGCGTATTCGCGAAAAGAAATTTTAATATTATTTCTTTCATTCTATAAAAGGCTGTTCGACTCGAACGGCTTTTTGTTTTTCACTGCTTCTAAGTATATAATCTTCTTAGCCGGTCCATCAAAACATAGGAGCGACAACAGGTTTAATGAAAGTGCCGGTAACTTTGACATTTACTTTCAGAACATCTGAAGGTTTAACCTTTATACCTAAGGATGAGGCAAAAGAGGAAACACCATTAATTAAGGAATTAACTGAGCTTCCCAGATCAGATCTTGGAATCTCAGTTTTAACAACGTAATTCAGAGTCTGATCAAGGCCCTGGTCACCGCTGATATTCATTTTAAGATTGCCGGTTTTTACATCAAACGGACTTACATATACCCTTCCGTCAGAGATTTTAAAACTAATATTAATATCCCTGAAGGTATTTCCATATTTATCGCCAAGCTTCAGAATCTCTTTCAGCTGGTCGAAAGTTTTAGATTCGAGAAGAGTGATTTCATTTGATTTAATAGTACCTGATCCGTTAATCGAATTGGTGACTGGCATCATGTCTTTTCCGATCAGGCTGGTATAATTTATTTTTGCATTTATCTTTCCATCTATGCCCTTTGCTGCAGGAGCAAGTTTCTTCACGGTATTGAAAGTATTAAAAGCATCTTTGACACCGATATTCTGCATATTGAAATCAGCTTTCATAACGGGTTTAAGAGTGTCGCGTGTATCATAATCAGCGTTCATAGCTATTGTACCGCTCAGGATGTTCATCGAAGCATCCCTGATGTTAAGTATCCCATTTCGCACTATTACGTGTCCCTTTACATTTTGTGCCTTGATATTGCTGTAGCTGAATTCATCGATAAGTGCATCAAAATCAAAGTCAATATTCTTAGGTACTTTCATTAATGAAAGGGAGGAATTGTTTTCTGCGGGAACTGCAGCGTTGACTTTTGATACCGAAGCAGTGTCTTTAGCTGCAACAGGAGCCGTCGCCATTTTAGACATTATTTCCGAGACATCAGTAAGTTTTGAGCGCATTGTAAGATTTCCCTTAATTGTCTGCTTACTGAAGATGTAGGGAATATAATTTTCAATCCTGCCGGCAAGAGAAAAATCGCTCTTCCCTCCCACCTTCATGTTTGTCTTCGTCATACTTGCGTAGGCGGGTGTGAATTCAAATGCTGCCTCACTTATTTTCACATCGGGATATCCTTTCATAGCAATGTCCATATTTTTGATGCCAACTGTCCCGGAGGCTTTGAAACTGTCATATTTCCCCTTTTCTATCATCGACATTTTCCCGGCCATCTGAACTGACATATCAATAATTCCGGAAAGGTTTGTACCGTTCATCGGAACAGCTTTTGACAGAGCTGAAAGATCAAGTTTTCCTACCATTGTCCCTTTAAAATCAGGGTCGCTGACAGGAGTTTTAACAGAAAGAGTCATATCGAATGGACTTCCTGCCAGTTCCATATGAAAAAGGCTGACATCGACAATTGTTTTATCAAGTGTTTTCCCATTAACGAATATGTCAGATTTGATATTTATGTTTTTCAGCTGCTCCGGCAGAGACGGGTAACTTATAACGCCATTTGAAACTAAAATTGCCAGCGTGACATCGGGCAATGTGCTGTCAGCATCGCTGTAAATCCCTTTAGCTGTTCCCTTCAGAGAAAAATCTCCGTTTGCCTTAAGATCCTTATAGTCTTTCATATAAACTGCCGGAACAAGCGATAAGAGAGTTTTGAAAGAGGTTTGCGCCGTTTCAAATTTAATATCTGTATCAATATTTTTACCCGGCATTGCCACAGTGCCTGCGAAATTGAGCTTCAGATCATTAATTGACAAATAATTCTCACGAAATGTGAACTTCATGTTATCAAGATTGGCAAGCATATCAATTCTGGAGTCTATAACTGCTTTGTTGAAATATTTGGTGCCACCCATATCAAAAGTGAATTCGCCGGCATTAAATGCCATCTGCAAATCTGATTCGCCGGTTGTCATGTTGCCTTTAAGTGAAAAACTTATTTTATTCAGGTAAACCTTCATTGCGGACCCTTCATCAATGTACGAGATTGAACTGTTAAGAACAGAGACTTTTTTCAGGAGTATCTTCATTCCTGATGAAGAAGGCTTTGTTTCGGCTGCAACCGGCGCCCTGGTAGTGTCTTTCATCACATCCCAGTTAGCTTTCCCTTCCTTTTTAACAATAGCATTTACAACTGCTCTGTCAATTGCAATTGAATTTACTTCATAACCTGATTTTTTGAAGAGGCTCCACAGGTTGAATACAAGGTCAAAGGATTTGAATGCTGCCAGAGTGTCGTTCTCAAATTTTTTAACACCTACAACAGATACATTATAAAGCGAGAAGGAGAGGTTTGGAAAATCCCTGAAGAACCCAAGTTTATAATCTTCAAATTTTACAGTTGCATTGACCGATTTGTTAATGACCTGTTCAACCCTGGTTTTAATTTGCTTTTTAAAGATTAAAGGAACAGTAAAAAGTAAAACAAGAATTAAAAGAAGAATTCCGACAAATATTTTTATAATTATGCTTACTGTCTTTTTCATAACTATTGTATTTATAATTGATTATCAGCAAAATATGTAAAATATATTTTCTGGTTTGAGACAAATAAAAGTAATAAAAATTACTCAGAATAAAAAGTAACTGAGTGCATTACCCCCATCAGGGTTGTCGGAAAAGTCGAAAATTTGCAGATTTCCCCTTTGTGTCACGTGCAAAACTTCATACTATTTATTCATTACCGAACTGAAAAAAGCCTTCATTTCGGCAGCATAATAAACTCCGTATTTAGCGAATGTGGCCTTGGTATTTTCATCGGGTTTCCAATCAAAAAAGGCATGGCTTGCACCCCCAACCTGAACATATTCAGTTCTTTGTCCGGCCTTAACAAGTGCGTCAACATATGTTTTTACCGCTTCATCTTTTATAAGGGGATCATTTGTTCCGCGAAGAAGGTATTGCGGGACAGCTCTTTCAGACACATCAGGTATATTGTTTAGCGGCGAAATGGCATCTTTCCAGGTATCGTTGGCTGCAGGATCGTCAGAATAATTATTCAAAAGGCTGCCTGCAAATACGCCATAGCTGGGTGCAGCGGCTTTAATAGCTGACATCATTTCTGATCTCACCTGTTCAACGGTTTTATTTTTAGGAATATATGAAGGCATGAACTCAAACACACCGCTGGTTTTCCCAAAGCCACCTATCCCTATTTTATTTGTCATTGTTGCTGCCAGGGCTGAAAGATGTCCGCCGGCACTGTCACCTGTAAGGCCTATCCGTGAAGGATCACCTCCGTATTCAGCTGCATGTTCCATTATATGTGCAATTGCTCCGAATACATCCCCGGCAATATCGGCCATAGTGTTATTTGTGGCATCTCCGTCGAGTTTCCCGGCCCATCGGTAATCGATGCTGAATACTACAAACTTACCGTCCCTGGTTAACTCCCGGGCCAGTCCGCGCATTATATCCTCTGTATTTGTTGTCCAACCACCTCCATGGATGATAATTATGCATGGAAGGTTTTTTGCACCTTTAGGAGAGTAAACATCATATTTCAATGGTTTAACACCGGGCTTTGCATAAATAACATCCTGTGTCACATTAATATGAGCAACAGCGGATTCTTCAATAAATGAGGCTCCTATATGCTTTTCATGATCAATTTTTACTTTATATTCAGGTGTCATCGATTCAAAATACATCTGGCCCCATCTTCCTTTATCAGAATAATAAACTGCATCAAGGGCATAACCTGCTGCCGGTTTGGCAGTAACCGTAACTATTGTTCCTTCCGGGTATTGACCGTCAGATGGTAATGCCGGATCAAGTTTAAAAGTTCCGTTTACCGGCTTATCAACAATCACTTTAAAGGACTGAGCAACAATATTGTCTGTTTCTGCTAAACATACAACTAAGATGCAAACTAATACTTTTAAGAATATATTTTTCATAGTTCGGTTATTGAAATTTTATAAATTAATAGCTCCAAATCTACTATTAAAATAGAAATTATTATGCATGGGAAGCCATTATTAAGTAGGGTTCGGTCGTGACCGAACCCTACAATGATATCCAAACTTCTTTCAACTTTAGGTAGATTATTTTTCCAAATATTGCTATATTTGCGTCCGCATAAACATCAGGAGTTGTAGCTTAATTGTCCGACTGCCGGCGGATGGCTACGGACCAGAAGTTTTTATCAGGACCTGTAGCTTAATTGGATAGAGCATCTGGCTACGGACCAGAAGGTTGGGGGTTCGAGTCCCTTCAGGTTCACTTTTATAAAAAAATAAAACCTTGTAATTTAAAATATTACAAGGTTTTTAATTTTCAAGAAATTTAAATTACACCTAATTTAGTCATTTAAATAACTAACTACAAGGTAAAGGTCTTTTAAATTAGGTTGCAATATTTCATTAACAAGCCAGTAATATACTACACCTTGCCTTTCTCTTCCAGCCATTTCATGACTCTCGTATGCTCTGATTGATACTTTGCTTCAACATCTCTGACAATATGCTGAAATTCAGGTTCATTCCTCATACTGTTGAATAAAGGATCTTTTTTTATAAGAATCACTCCCCATAACGAACAAACAGGCATTTTTGCCCAAACTCTTAAATTCTCATAAGCATTTTCCTTTTCTCCCATGCAAGCGTAAGCGCACGCAAGATCATAGTAAGGAGCTAATCTATAGGGAGGATAATACTGTCTCCCCTTTCTAATCGTCTCCTCTGCCATCTTTATTTGTTCGCTAAAATAGTGGTCTCCCTCCTTTTTATAGCCATTATTCCAGTATGCAAACCCAATCCGATTGATATAAGCCAAAGAGAACTGCCCGGAAGCCTCTAACCTATCCACATATTTTTTAAAATATTTCAATGCTTTATCAGATTGGTCAAGAAAAAGATAATAGAAAGATAAGTCCCTAAGAATATCAGTATTGTTTGGATCTGTGGAATAAGCTTTATTGCACAATACTACAGATTCTTTAAAATTTCCGGTAAGCATCTCAGTACTTGCTAAACTTAAAAAGTATAATGCTGAATCGCCATCCAGGTTAAAAGCTTCATGGTAATACTTTTTAGCTATTTCGATTAATCCGGCACCTTGACCATATGCAATACCTAAATCCCGAAGCAAAGACGCAAGTTCTTTTCCTTTATTTATGCTGACAGCTCTTTGTAGATTTTCTATTGCTTTAACATAATTCAAATTATTATTGAGAAACAGATATAAATATCCTTCGCACTGGTATGCCATCCAATCATTTGGATTATATCTTAATGCAGCAACGAATTGTTTTAAAGCTTGTTCTGAATTACCGCCGGACAAATAATAAAATCCTTTGCAAACATAAGCATCTGCTAGCTGAACATCTAAGAAGAGTGACCTGTTAGCAAAGAACAGAACAGAATCCAGTATCTCTTTACCATGAGAAGATTGTATTTCAGACTGATGCTTATCTTTGTAGACCAAAGCTAATCTGGCATATGCCTTTGCGAATGTAGAATCAGATTTCAATGACTTATGAAATAATTTTTCTGCATTTTCAAGAGCTTTGGTATTGGCATTATCTGCCAGGTACTTCCAATATTCCTCATTCCCCCTCTGATAAAGATCATATGCATTAAGATCAATAGTTGGAATTTTCTCTATGATTTGTTTTACCTCAGTGGTAATGATTGCTTTCAGGTTTGATGCAATTGCCTCTGCAATCTTACTCTGGATATTGAATATGTCTTTAGTCTCATTTATTTCCTTATTATAGGAATCAGCCCATAATTGCCTGCCATTCTTAGCCTCAATTAATTTAACTCTCACACGGATTGTACTACCATTTTTTTGTCCGCGACCTATGACGATATAATTTACGTCCAGCTTTTTAGCAATCAAATTGGTAGTGGTGTTCTCCTGATCCGTATATTGTTGAACTGAGGCAGGCGAAACAACCCTGAGATCTTTGATTGTCTGCAAATTATTAAGCACCTCCTCCATGATGCTATTGATGAAGTAAGTGTTTTCTTCATCAGGGCTGTCATTCTTAAAGGGCAATACTGCAATTGACTTTTCAACCGGGTTTGAGGACTCCGCCCTTTTAAAAAAAAAGAAATACGCCAGTACTATTAGTGCCAGCATTACTAAAGATCCTATAAAAATTCCTGGCTTCAAACTGTTAGTATCGTTAGCAGGTTCTATTTTGACCACCTTAATTCTAACATTTTTATTCTGCCGATTATGTTTTTTTATTGCAGTAATAATCTCTTTTACAGCATTTGCCACCTTATTTATCTGATCGCGATAATAGGTTTTATTAAGATTTTTATCAGGATTATCCGAAGGATTCAAAGGTCTGTTAACACCGGCTGACCTAAAAATAAACTCTATGCTTCTAAGAGCTCCTCCCAGTTCAGTTTCAAGCAGGGTTCTGTCTTCCTCATCAAGGTCATGTATCTTGATTGGCAATATTCTGCTGGTTACATTCCCGCCAGCAAGTCTGATATCTCTACCTAGTGGATCTTCTTTTAGCATTTGATTAAAAGCGCAAAACTCATGTCGCCATGCAAAGCTTTTCAGGTCGCAATAGGTTTGAGAGATTATCGGTATAAAAACCAGACATTTCAGTTTCTCCCTCAATGAGGCATTTACTTCATGTATTTCTAAGAGTCCATCGTGTGGATTGATGTCAAAATATACACTTATCTCTTCTTTAAACGTTGCTTCAAGCTCCCGTTTCAGATGATCAACAAAATCAGTTACCCAGCCGTCATATTTATTGTCTTTCTGACGGTAACTGATGAATATGTCGTATTCGTAACCAGGGACTAAGCTTGCCATGTTAATCATTCATTGTGATAAACTTACATAAAAAATCGCATTTATACACAGACTTCATGAAAACCGGTATTCTATTTACAGAGGAAAGTTATGAAAGACAATGACACTAGTCAAATAAAAAATCCTTCCACCAAAAAAAGAACCAAGATGAATAGAATTAGAATTGTCGATTTTCAGTGGTTCATGTGATATTAAAAATAAATCGTCTTTTTGCTTACTTCCCAACTAAAATAAATGGAGACCAGTATAATGGATGAGCGTATTTCCCTTCGCGAATCATCTTTAACTTAGCATTCCTGAGAGCCTCAGAGTATGATAATTGTTCTTTTCCTGCAAGTGAGTTTTTATAAAAATCTACCATTAAGTCAGAAGTGCTTTCATCGGTCACTTTCCAGAGAGAAACAATTATATTTTTTGTGCCAGCATATAATAAAGCCCTTGTCAAGCCAATTATCCCTTCACCCTTCTGTATCTTCCCTAGTCCTGTTTCGCATGCAGATAATACTACAAGGTTTGCACTTAACTTTAAGTTATAGATTTCTCCGGAGTACAATACCCCATCTTCCCCTCCGATAGTATCTTGTGCCAGCAACAAGCCTGAAAGTTCTGGTTTCTCTGAATTAACAAAAGCATGTGTTGCAAAGTGCAATACTTTATATTTTCCCAATTCACCTGATTTAATAAAATGTTCATTAGCATCATTACGCAATAAAACTTTTGCTTTCAGGTTTTTTTCATCATAAAGCTTAAATATGGTTTCAGTCTCAGTTTCTGTTGCGGGCAATGGATCAATTGAATTTCTATCAAACATTGACCGATTTGCCATCAGGGAATCTGTTTTAAGCGAGTTCAAATGACGTTGCAGTTCCTGGCTGACCATCATATTTTGTTCACTTCTGTTGTCAAAGACTGGCGCCAATGCCAACCAGTCATTCAATTTTGTTACCTCAATTGTTGAAGAAGCCTCCTTAGAAAATGTGTGACAAAACAGGTTTGCTGAATAAGAATAGCTGATGCTGTATTTTTTGATTAAGAATGGGTATTCATTATATGCATTAATATCTCCACTAAAATTGGTAGTTAATAAACTCTCAAAAGGCATTATCGCCAATTCACCATCAGGAATTATTATCAGGTTTTTAATTGGTTTATCAATCAAGGCACTCTTTGGGAAAAGTTGCTGATAAAGCTTATAACCTAACCTTCGATAGCTTTCCTGCTTGCTGAGGCTGGTTTTTATAAGTCCGTAACGAAACCAGACAATACTATCACTTAAGTTTGTAATCTTATGCACTCTCTTTACATCCATATCACTCTTAGTCAATGTGAAAATAGTAATTGTGGTGTCTCCAATAAAATATGAAATCATTGCAGTTTTTTTGTCCAACAGTTTCTGAATATCCTTTACAGTTGCTGGTTTATTATTGTATTTCATATTGTGATATTCAGGAAACTGTTTTTCAAAAACCATTATTAAACTGTCGTAACTGAGGTTCCTGAGAAATAATCTATCTTGGAATAATTTTGACTTGGCACTATCTATTTTTTCAGGCTCTGACAATTGTTTTTTACAAAAACCTATATCAATTTTCAGGCTAAGTTCTTTTTGTAACAGACTATCCGGAATACCTGCAAATTTCATAGCTTCTTGTCCGGCAAGCGCTTCAAGAAGAACTGAAGATTTGTTCTTCTCTGAAAAATAAAAAGCCAGATTACGATCCTCCTTAGACGTTTTTTTCACAACCTCTGCGTTGTCAGCTGTTCGAAGAGATGTTAAAAAATCAATAGCTTCTTTATAAACCTTACTTGCTTTTTCGCCTAAAGCCATTTTATCAGATTGGGTGCTTATTTCCTTACGGGTCAGGTCGATTAATGTATCGCAAGCCTGATAATGTCTCAGGGCAATTTTCTTCCTGTCATTATAGGTAAGCCCTGTAAGTATTTTTTTCTTATCAGCTATTATTTGAGCTTTTGCCCATAGTGATTCTAATAAATAATCCCAATTCAAGTAACTTCTTATTATTGGTGTTTTATAAACATCAACAGTATCATTGAAATCGTATAAACAACTAGCAGCCCCTTTTTGATAATATCCCAAAGCCTTATCACATTCACTCTTTTTATTATAAACAAGTCCGATATCATTATAAATCATAGCAATATCAGGATGTTTCTCTCCAAGGATTTCTTTATCTATTTGCAAAGCCTTAATATAATATTCCAAAGCCTTATCACATTCGTCTTTTTTATTATAAACAAGTCCAATACCATAATAACAACCAGCTACAAGAGGATGTTTCTCGCCAAGGATCTCTTTATATATTTGCAAAGCTTTAAAATGATATTCCAAAGCCATATCGTATTCACCTTTTCTATTATAAACAAGTCCAATACTATTGTAGCTATCAGCTACAAGAGGATGTTTTTCACCCAGGATCTCTTTTAATAACTGGAAAGATTTAAAATGATATTCCAAAGCTTTATCGTATTCTCCCTTATCATAATATGCATTTCCAATATTATTATAACTCGTAGCAACCTCAGGATGTTTCTCTCCAAGGGTTTCTTTTCTTATTTGTAAAGATTTAAAA
>JBEKDR010000121.1:0-11954 GCA_050014255.1 Bacteroidales bacterium
ATGTTTTCTATAGTTGAGCCCGATACAGATAATCTTCATCTTACCCCTGGGTTTTTCCGAAAGACCTTAGCTTTATTTCGGTAAGCACTTTTTTTGTGTACAAAGGGAACTCTCCGTTCATCATCCAGGAATAATATGCCGGTTCTTCATTAAAAACAACCTCAACCGGTTTACCTTTATGCTTGCCGAAATTGAAAATTTCTACACCCTTTTCATCAAGAATTATTCTTCCGGCGAAATCAACATTACTGTTAAAAGAACTGAAATCAGCAAGTTTCTCAACATCATTTTCCAGATCTTTATATCTGTCAAGCTGTGATTTAAGAATCTCAAAAGTAGCTGCCGTATCGACTTTTGAACCATGAGCTCCTTCCAGTTCTTTTTTGCAGTAGAATTGGTAAGCAGCAGATAATGTCCGCTGTTCCTTCTTATGGAAGATCACCTGAACATCGACGTACCTTCTCTTTCTGAAACTAAAATCGATGTTCACCCTGAGAAATTCTTCTGCAAGAACAGGTATATCAAATTTAATTGCATTATACCCTGCCAGATCGCACCCCTCCAGAAACGCAGAAAGATTTCTTGCTATTTCTTTGAATGTAGGTGATTTAGCGATGTCTTCATCTTTTATCCCGTGTATTGCTGTACTTTTGGGAGGAATAGCCATTTCGGGGTTTACCCTTGTAGTCATCCACTCCTCTTTCCCGTTGGGACTTATTTTTAAGACTGATAGTTCCACGATCCGGTCAGTTGAAACATTGATCCCTGTCGTTTCAAGATCGATAAAAGCAATTGGACGTTTAAGATTAAGATTCAAAGGTCAGGCATTTATCATCATTGGCATAAGAAGCATCAGCAGATCTTCCGATTCATTATCTGAAATTACTGGCAGGAAGAGCCCGGCTCTTGTAGGATCAGCAAGTTCGATCATGACATCCTGAGAACCTATGTTTGAAAGGATCTCCAGAAGGAAAACCGACTTGAAACCAATTTCAATCTCATCTCCTTCATACTGGCATTTGATCCTTTCATATGCTGAGATTGAAAAATCAATATCCTGTGCCGAAACCATAACCTGGTTACCTTTAAGCTGAAGCTTCACCAGATTGCTTGCCTGATTTGAAAAAACAGATACTCTCTTGAGGGTATTATAGAATTCTACTCTGTCAATTGTGATTTTACGTGGATTATTTTTAGGGATAACAGAATTGTAATTTGGATAGTTGCCCTCAACCAGACGACAGACAACCTTGTAATTGCTCAGAATAAAAAATGCATTTTTATCATCAAATTCAACGGATACGGCTCCCTCCTCCTTTGGTAAAATATTTTTAAGCAAAGAAGCCGGTTTCTTTGGCAGGATAAATGATGCATTATCATCCGCATGTGCGTCAGTTCTCTGATACCTTACCAGTTTATGAGCATCGGAGGCAACAAATGTAATTTTGTCGGTTGATGCCTCTACAAAGATACCTCCCATAACCGGACGAAGCTCATCATCAGCGGTGGCAAACAGAGTCTTGCCTATTCCTGCCAGTAACACATCTGCATTAATTGCAAATACAAATTTTTTATCTTTTTTGATGGAAGGTAAAGCAGGAAAGTCTATTCCATTTTGACCGACAACATTGAATTTCCCATTTTCAGAGCTGATAACCACCGCCATGGTTTCCATATTGATATCAAATGTGAGCGGTTGTACCGAGAACTCTTTCAAAGTGTCGAGTAATATTCTTGCCGGAAGTGCTATTGTGCCGTCACCATCAGTGTTCTCAAGCTTCATCTTTGTTATCAGAGTCGATTCAAGGTCTGATGCAGTTATTTCAAGGTTGTTCCCTGAAAGATTGAAAAGAAAATTATCAAGTATGGGAAGTGTATTCTTTGAACTGATTACCCTGCTTATTGCCTGCAGATGACCTAGAAGTTCCGAACTGGATACTACAAATTTCATATTGGTATCGTTTTAAGTTGATTTATTGATTTCCAAGTTTTACTATTCAAGTCAAAATGAATGAATTGAACTATGGTATTTGTTCAATTCTTAATTACCAATATTACAAAAAAAAACTATTACCTCAAACAAAAAATTATGATTATAGGTTATCCTTAGGAATATTGAAAGAAAATAAGAAATGTCACTAGAATTTGAATTAACTCCTAATTAATCACATAGAATGAGGGAGTGATATTTCTTACCATTGCTTAGAATGATGCTTCTTCTGTTGAATACATTTCTCAATGCAAGGAGGAGATCCCTCGCTCTTTATAAGGTCTGTTTTTGATAGTACTGATATGGAAGAAGGAGATCCTTCGCTGACGCTCAGGATGACAATGTCCTTGAAGTGTACAGAGGGGAGCAGAAGTGGCGATTCGCAGGTGAATTGCTGACTTAAATGAAAATTTGTAATGCGAATCGCCACTTCTGCCCCTATACCTTAAAAATCTGTGTCATCCCGAGCGCTAGCAAGGGATCTCACTACGATATTACGAATCTTCACTAACAAAAAATTATTATGGAAAGAAATATGATCTCTTCTTAATCAGGGGATCGATATCGAAATACCTCATTATGAAAAGCTCATCCTTTTCATCTGTTTTACCCAACAGTCTGTCACTGTCAATTTCATTCACGCTGCCTTTACTGGTCACTATTCCCCATAATGAGAGAACAGTTTTTTTCCCGGTAGTAGTAATGACCGTAAACCTGAACATAGGATGCTGAGCTTCAATTGACTTCTTCTCAGCTTCACTTAATTTAAAAGCCCACGATTCAAAAGGGACCCATGCAAAATAGGAGATATAACGAACAACCAGCGCAGAATCCCATCCGGTCAGCCTGCCGGAAGCACCGGAAAGAAAATAATGATGATCTTTGTTAATAATCGAAAAAGAGGATGCACTGTCAGACATGTTTTCAAGCTTTACTGAGGCTATTTCTGATGGTAAAAGATTAAAAATCGTATATGGTTGCCAGAATAATTCATTAACAGTAAATCCTGAACCAATATCGCCTTCATAACCCGGGACATACACAATGAAAGGTTTTGAAGCCTGCTTTATCTTCATTATGTTTCCGTAGACATTTGACCCTGTTTTATAAACAAGAAAAGATTTCAGTAGTCTCCTTTTTTCATAGACTTTCACCTTAACAGGAATAATATTTTTCCCTGATATTTCACTTTCAAACAATTCAGGAGATACGGTGGATTTAATTTTTATCTCTTTCAAAATCCTGAGAATAAAAAGAATGCCGCTTTTTCTTGCTTCGGACTTACCGTTTATTAACCAGCTCTCATCCTTTTTCTCAAGTGTCAATCGCTTCCCGTTTTCTAAGAATTCGATTCTGGTAATCTCTTTCCCTGGTTCAGAAGCAAACGAGTTATTTGTTTTTCCAAATGGTGATCTGCTCCTGAATAAGATCAGAAGAAACAACCCTATTACAATGAAGAAAAAAATGATCCTGATAATTATCTTATTCATTACCTGTATCTTGTATATTTTCTTCTTCTGAAATAACTATAAAATAATCCGCCCAGGATAACAATAATAACAGGGCCGGCTATATTTATCATTTGCCACTTAAACTTGTAGGCTTTAATCATATGATGGTTCAGCAGTCTGAGTTTGAGCTCTCTTGATCTCAGCTCCATGATTCCATTTTTATCGACCAGCCAGTTAAGACAATTGATCAGGAAATCCCTGTTACCATATACCTGTCCTGTATATTTATCCTGTCCCAGAGGAAGCGGTGTTTCATTCAATCCTGACCTTTTTACTTCATTCCTTATAATATCTGCATCTGCAATAACTATCATCCTGGTTTCTTTGCTTTCGGTTTTGATCCTTAGATTTTTATCATCAGTAAGGTTACTTACCATCCTGTTTTTAAAAGCTGAGGGGAATATGCCTTCAAGCAGAACTGCAACAGGAAGGTTTGGCTTATTAAAATCTTTTTCAACAGGAGTCAATTCTGCTTCTTTCAGGCTTATCATAACGGGAGGAGAAATTGTACGGCTCAAGTCAGAAGTCGACAGAAGTATCTTCTTCCTGATAGCCGGATCAAGTCCAACTGTGTCGATATAATTTGCGAACTCTCCCTCCACTCTGTTCAGGTTTCTTGTAATAGGGTGATTTGCAGATGGCTTAAGCAAAGGGTAATAAACCCATGGAGCCGTAACAACCTGCTGACGGGTACCTCCGCTCATAACCATAAGCCTGATTGGGACACATTCAATATCCTGAACAATTGCAGGATTAATTCTGGCTCCATACCTGAAGAGCTGATCCTCAATGTTTAATGGACGAAAGAGACCTACTGTTTCGCCAAAAACAAGACTATCTGAATTTACTGCCACTTCATCAATAAGCCACATAACCTTGCCGCCATTCATAATATACTGATCCAGTACAAGTTTATCTGACTCATTGAACACTTTTTCAGGTCCTGCAATTATGACTGCTGCATATTTGTCAAGAATACCTGGCTTACCTCCTATTGTACCCCTGTCGATAGTAAAAAACCTGGCGAGATTCATTGTTATATCAGCTGTTTCAATCTCCGGAAGTTCGCCCTGGCCTTCAATAAAAGCAATCTTGTTTATAGTATCTGAACTGAGGGTGGCTATCGTTTGAATCATCTCATATTCAAGACCTTCAACTGAACGCAATATGTTTTGCTCATATGAAGATGTGGAATTGTTCAGAAAGTTAACAGGTACTTCAACACCGTTATAATTAACTATCATTCCCGGAAAAATAATCTTCTGTGAAGCTCCTCCCTCAGAGTCGCCTGCATGAAGATCAATAGGGTTCAATCCTTTGTTTGTTATGGTCTTGTATAAAGCTTCTCTCTGTTTTGCATCCTTTCCGCCGGAAGGATTTATGAACTCATAATCAATTTTTCGCCCTGATGCTATTTTGAATTCATCAAGCATTTCTCCGACAGATCTTTTTAAACGTTTTAATGGAATAGGTATTTCTCCATCTAGATACACCTGTATGTAGATGTCATTTTTTAAGTGACTTAGCACACGTCGAGTTGGTTCAGACAGTGTGAATCTTTTGTCTTCAGTAAGGTCATATCTTAATCTTAAGAATGAGCTCGCCAATGATATAAGAATAATTCCTGCAACTGTTGTAAAGAATTGCAGCCAGCTTCTCATTTTAATCCCGTTGTTACCTGTTGTTTCTGCCATGGTTTAATTTTTTTTCCTCCATTTACGCGACAACAGATAAAATCTTGTACCTTCATTAAAAAGAGCAACAACTGCTATGAAATAGACAACATCTTTAATATCAATAACTCCTCTGCTTATAGATTTATAATGTTCATTGATCCCAAGTCTTATTACAAATTCATCCATCTTTTTTAAGCCTGGCAGATAGGCAAATGAATCAAATCCCACGAAGAGAACAAAACAAATCAGTACAGCCAGAATAAATGCAATTACCTGATTATCTGTCAGAGATGAAGCAAACATCCCGGCAGAAGCATATACTGATGCCAGAAAGAACAGTCCGATAAATGATCCCATTGTACCTCCCTTGTCAAGGTTTCCGGGAGATTCTCCAAGCTGATAGACTGAAAAATAGTATATAATTCCAGGTAAAAGTGCAAGTAGAACAAGGCAGACAGAAGCAAAGTATTTTCCGTAAACAATTCCTCTTTCACCAATTGGTCTCGAATATATCAACTCAATGGTACCCAGCCGTTTTTCCTCTGCAATCATTCTCATTGTGACAGCTGGTATCAGGAACATAAAAACCCACGGCGAAATGAAAAAAAGTGCATCAAGTCCGGCATACCCACTATCCAGTATATTCAACTCACCGGGAAAAACCCACATGAACATACTGTTAATCAGGAGAAAAACAATTATTACAATATACCCTGTAAGGCTGCTGAAAAAACCGCTTATCTCCTTTCTGAAAATTGCAAACATTTATTTATTTTCTTCTTAAACTTTTCTCTTTCTCAAAAGCCCCCTGTCCTCCGCCAACTGGCGGAGGACTTCCCCCTAAAGGGGGATTGACTCAGTGCTTTCCTGGTGAATTGCACTGGGATGTAGCATATTAGTCCCGCCCTGCGTGATTGGGGGGCAAAACTCAAGGCAAAGCTACAGCATTTTTTATATCCGAAATTATAACGCCAAAATAATAAAAATCAATGATCTGTTTATAATTAAATCCCTTTGCTGCCATCTCCATAGCTCCTTCCTGACAAAGACCGATACCATGCCCATACCCTCTTCCTTTAAGTACAATGGAATCACCGATTGCATAAACAGAAAAGAATGTTGACCGGAGGCTGAGATCTGATCTGATAGTCCTTAATGGTATTGAGAATGAGCCTATTTTGTAATCAGCCACTCTGTCTTTCTGCAAAAAATTGAATGCCGCTGGATCGTCAACTTTCCCATTGTAGCCCGATTTCCTGATATAACTTATCCATTCGTTCAGAGGAAAACTCTTTTGCCAGGCAGCATTTCTGGAAGTAAGGCAGTATGGATCCATAACACTTTTAAAGTAAGGCTGACCCGAAAGCCATACATCGTCCGAAGATGAAGTCTCTCCACCGCAATTCGAATGGAATGCAGATATGATAAGAGTACTATCTTTATTAAGGATAACAAGTCCCCTGGTTTCAAGGGCTGCCTTGTTAAGCAGAGTATCTGCAGATAAACCATTAAACGCCTGACAATGTGTATTATCACATACATTATACCTGTCGGCCAAATGTTTATCGAAATATTTGTACATGTAAGTCCGGGCAATAATGGCCTGGGTTTTAAAATACTCAAGGTTTTTTCCTTGTCCGCCCTCAGCCATAACCACACCTGCAATATATTTTTCGACATCGGAAGTATTTATAAAAACCAGAGTCCCAAGATCTGGAAAACACTGAAGATCGCCTGAATAGTACTGTCTTATACGTGAGTTCCCATTCATCATAAGGGAGAACGAATCATATCCAGTTTTTCCCTTAAGTATCAGAGAATCACAAATAAAGCCTTTTGCATTTCTCTTCTTGACAGCAAGTTTTCCATTATACCTTGTTATTATGACAGGTTCATTTTTAAATACCGGAAAGATTTCGCCGTTGAAGAGATTCAATTCGTAAGTTCCTTCAGTTACTGAAAACACTGCAGATTCGGGAGACTGATTCGCGAAAAGCCTGATTTTGACCTGCGCTGCAGCAACTGTGCAAAAGACAGTTAATAATAAAATAAATAATATCTTTAATTTTAACATAAACGCATTTCTTCTTTTTACCACAAAGGCACTCAAAGGTCATCACCAGGGTACTCAAAGGACTTTATAACTCTCAGTCCCTCAGTCTCTCAGTCCCTCAGTCCCTCAGTCTCTCAGTCTCTTCGTCCCTCAGTCTCTTTCCCTCTCCTCAACTCCCTAACCATTTCCCTTGCTATCCTGCCTGAAGCCCCTGCTGATCCCAGTTTGCTTTTTAATACCTTATAATCAGATAATAATTTCTCTCTTTTTTCGCCTCCGGGCAGAATAGCTTTGAGCTCTTTCAAGAGAGAGTTCTTAGTAAGGTCGTACTGGACTAATTCCTTTACAACTTCAGAATCCATAATAAGATTGACCAATGAGATATGTTTCACTTTGACTACCATCCATGCAATAAGCATTGAGAAAAAATCGCCCTTATAACAGACGACCTGCGGAGTATCATGAACGGCAGCCTCAAGTGTTGCTGTTCCGGAAGTAACCAGCGCGGCTTCTGCAGTGTAAAGAATTTCATAAGTTCTTTCTTTGATAACTTTGACAGGGGCATTACCAATGATTTTAATATACAATTCATCAGATATATTCTTGACTCCGGCAAGCACAAACTGATATCCAGGGAAATAATTTATGATTTTCATCATTTCTGGTAGGATAAGCTCAATTTCATGCCTGCGGCTTCCTGCTAACAATGCAATCAAAGGTTTATTTTCGATACCGAGATACCTGAACATATTTTCTTTTGCAGGAAACTTTGAGATTCTCTTTTCAATCTCATCGACAAGTGGATTTCCCTGATATTCAACAGTTATTCCATGCTTTTTATAAAAATCAACCTCGAACGGAAAGATGATGAACATGCGATCGATAAACTTTTTAATTTTCTTCACCCTGCCTTCATTCCATGCCCATAGTTTTGGCGATATATAATAAAAAGTTTTGTACCCTGCTTTTTTGGCAAACCTCGCAATCCTGAGATTGAAGCCCGGATAATCGATAAAAATTATAACATCCGGCTTATGTTCAATTATATGCTTCTTGCAGAGACTTATGTTTTTAGAAATTGCGCCAATGTTTTTCAAAACAGCGACAAAGCCCATAAATGCCAGTTTCTTGTAATGAACAAGAAGAGTTGCTCCGGCTGATTCCATAAGATCGCCACCCCAGCAGGAGATCTCAGCGGCCTTATCCTCAGCAAATAGCTCTTTTACAAGATTTGATCCATGAAGGTCACCCGATTGTTCCCCTGCAATTATAAAGTACCTCATCCTAAAAACTTTACGACAAAAACAATCACAGCCCATACAATAGTCATAGCCAGTACACCGCGAGTGGCCCGAAGCATGTCTAACTGGTTAAATAGCATGAAAATCAGAATATTCGGGAATACGCATAAAGTAATTGAATGTGTAATAATACTGGAATTCGCGATCCTGACCAGATATGAATGAAGCGATTGGTGACCTGACGAAAACATATAAATGGCTGTTCCAACAATAAATGGAAATACAAGTCCTGAAATAACTCCTGTAATAATACTGTCGTATTTCTCGTAAAATTTCATTTTTTGAACCTGACTTTAAGTTTATCAATATACCAGTGGGCGGTCATATCTACAGTAACGGGCACAACTGAAACAAAATTGTGCGCAATTGCCCATTCGTCCGTATCGGTTGCGTCTGGTTCATGATTCTGAAAAACTCCGGTCAACCAGTAATATGTTTTTCCCATCGGGTCTTTTCTTTTTTCAAACTCTTCTCTCCAGTTTCCTTTTGACTGTCGGCATATTTTTATTCCTTTTATCTCATTTTTCTTGGCAGCCGGAATATTTACGTTAAGGCAAATACCTGCAGGAAGGGGCTCTGAAGCAATCTTCTTCATAATTATCCTTATATACTTTTTGCATATTGAGAAATCAGCCGTTGGTGAAAAATTATTCAGAGAGAACCCGACAGAACTTATCCCGTAAAGACACCCTTCAATAGCAGCTGCCATAGTACCCGAATATAGTACACTTACTGATGCGTTTGATCCATGATTTATCCCGGAAACGACCCAGTCAGGGGTTCTTTCGACCAATTGATTAAATGCAATCTTCACACTATCTGTCGGAGTGCCGTTGCAGGCGTAAATCCTGTGCTTGTCATTCTCTTCAAGCAGCTTTACACGTAATGGAGTTTTAACGGTCAAAGCCTGAGACATTCCCGACATACTTTCGACAGTTGATACCAGAACAACCTTCCCAAATTCTTCCGTCACCTCTAAAAGTGTCTTTAATCCTCCTGCATACAGACCGTCATCATTCGTTAACAGAATTACTTTATCTTCTTTTTCAATAACCATATAAATAGTATGTCTGAGTCACAAATATAGGCAAAATTGAGAGACTTGTCTGTGTTATTTAATGAAACCGCCCCGCGGTTTTTGATCAAAAACACTGTTCGTCTCCTATAATTGGTGGAACCGCTCCGCGGTTCATTAAATCAACAACTCTGACTGATAAATTAAACGCCGGAGGCGTTTCACCAATAATAGAAACGAAGATTAATCATCATGTCAAACGCCGGAGGCGTTCCACCAATAATAGAAACTTTTCATAGCGCCGTCCGAGTTATGTGCTGCCTTTTTTTTTGGAGTCAGTTTCTGTTGGATTTTGTATTTATTTTAGCCCGTAGTTATATGGGAGAAGATCGCCAATTCGTTGAACTGCCATTTGCCCTATAACTTTTACACCTAATCCATCAAAATAGCCAGAACTATCAAAGAAAACCTGATCTTTCAGAGGTTCAATATAACTGCTTGGAGATTTTGATAAGTAATAAATGTAAAGATTGCCTTTATATGAAAGATATTTTTTAAAGCCGGCTCTTACAATCACGAGATCTTCATAATTAATAATTTCGTCTACTGAATTTCTGACATTAAAACCATTTGATTTTAAGGAATTTGTCCAAAGTGAACTAAAAAAATGGCTTCTTGATCCAAGGTATGCATTCTTCCTTCTCTTTTCAAAGAAATTTTTTTTGGTTAATGCAGCAGACATATCTTCATTGAAAAAAGCACTGCCTTTATATAGAAAGGATTTGGTTTTTCTATAATATTCAAATTTATCCAAATAATAAGTGATCTTGTAACCTAATGCATTATTGACAATTAAAATCGGTTTTGAGGCAAAAGCTTTTAGAGTATCATGCGAAGTATCATTTTTGAATGTTATATCGCCTTCATTCATGATAACACAATTTTGTCCATTATAACCTGATCCAAGAAATTGTTCCCTGAAGAGTTTTAAATTTGCTTTTCTTTCTTTAGCAGTTGATTTAGCTACGACGAAAACTTCATTCAATTCAAACGTCTTTGGTATCAGATAAACTTCTATCGGTTTTTCACTTGAAAGATCTGTAAGTGTAACAGTGTAGTATCCTAATGCGCTGATTGTTAAAGGAAGTGAAGCATACTTTGTAATGTCTAATTCAAAATATCCGTTTTGATCTGAATTGGTACCGATACTCGTTCCATTAATATAGATTGATGCGAAATTTATTTTTATGTTTTCTGACTTGTCAAGTACGGTTCCTCTGATTATTTGAGCGTGCTCATCCTGAAAGAAATAGATTAGTATCAGCAATAAAATTATTTTCTTCATGGTACAGTTTATGGTTTTTTGATTTATTTGACTTCGTATTTCGCCTTCCCGGTTACCGGAATGCCGGTTGTTGTAATACCCTCTGCAATAATTCTGATCATTGATGAATTATCTCCATTGTAATAATTCAGAATTACTTCGTTTGTGCCCTCCAGGTTTATAACAGGGTTCCAGTAAAGCGTTGACCTAAGATCAGGATTAAGTACTGAAGTTGAATCTGGCAAATGTTGCGGAGAATAGAAAATTCGTGGTGCATTGTACCCTGAAATCCTGTGCTTTGCTGAGTAATCCGGTGGGCTATAAATGCCAGGTACTCCCCCTGCTTTGGTAATCAGGTTGATAACTCCACTGGATCCCAAAAACCCATAAATACTTGTCGCGAAAGCTGATTTCAGAACATCTATCCTGTCAATGAAGTTGATTGGCATTAAACTCAAATCCGCAAAGGTAGCTTGATTGCCATCAATCAAAATAAGAGGTTTAGTAATTGCAGTTAGTGAACCGATTCCTCGAATAGAGATTGAAGTATCCCCTAAAACCACTAATCCGGGAATTTTACCTTTTAATAGCTGAAAAAGATTGCCATAACCTTGCATCTGTTCTGTAACTACCAGTTCAGCTTCAGGCTTATTATATTTTATGCGACTACTCTCTACTTTGACAGTTTGAGGATCCTTGTGTCGTTCAGAAATAATATTTACTTCCCCAAGATTGATCGTGTCAGAAAGTTTATATTTTTTTCTTATGGCTTCATTAATCGTATAATAGGATTCCAGCTTATCCTGATTGTTTTCAGCCAAGACCGAAACCATGAACAGGCTATCAGATACTTTTGCAGGATTGTATATAATTGAATCCAAAGTCAAAAATCCCTCCGGATGATCCATTTTACCAATTCCGGTTGCAATCAGAGTTGCCTGTCCTGTCAGGTCAATGCCAGTCAATTTGAATCTTCCGGCTGAGTCAACAGGAACTGATTTAATAAGTGTACTCTTATCTCCGAATATTCCGATGCTGACCCTCAAGTCCTCCACAATTTTGTTTTTATTGCCTTTTTTTAATC
>JBEKDR010000122.1:0-11695 GCA_050014255.1 Bacteroidales bacterium
CCCTAAGAGTGAGGGGTATTATGATATTGAGACAACTCAAAGAGGTGGTCAACCTGAAGTTTATAAGTTTAATGGAAATGAATATGTTCAACAATAATGCTTGAAAAATATAATTGCATGGTGCAATGTATGATCACAAACCAAATATTTTTCTGAATATAATATTCACAATTTTAGTCAGTTAGAATGGACACAATAGAAGAAATCAAGAAACTTAAGGCACTTTTAGACCAAGGTGCTATTACAGCAGAGGAGTTTAATGATTTAAAGAAAAAAACAATCAATGATAAGTTGTTGATTCCAACAGCAGAATCAAAGTCTACAGATAACTCACTGTCAGCCTCTAAAAGACGTCCCTCATGGTTAAGAAAGATACTTCTAACAAGTGGTTTAGCAATAATTACGATTTTGGTTTTATTAGGTATTAAGTATAAAGAACCCATAAGACAAAAAATTGTGGGAGGGAAGAAGACTCAAAATATAGAGAATAAGGACATTATCTATGAAAACGGTGAAAAGTTAGGAGTTCTTATTACAAAAAGATTTACTCAAACACACACAAATAATGGTCTAACTTTAAGCGTCCCAGCAGGGAAAATTTGGACTCCTTTGTATTTTGAAGTTAAAGTTAACGTTGGTGAAAGTTACAACTATAGTATTCCATACATCTATCCTGATAAATATGCAACTGGAGGTTGGTTTATTGATACAAAATATTCATTCCCAATTAAAGCAGACTTTGTTTCGTATAAATATTCAAAAAGAAATAATAAAGCACTCGCTGGAGATTTTGCTGTATTATGTGATCGTGTATATACTGATAAGTTGAACGCATCAATTGTGCTTTATTTTCTTGAAGAATGAAATTTGGTAATCCTATTATTTCAGGGTAATAAAAATTGCTTCCAGTCAGCTACAGGTTAACTAAATTGAATTACTTAAATAAAGCTAATTATAGAGCACAGAAATATAACTAAAAAAATAGAAAAATGAAACACACAATTGTAAGATTAATTGTAGTAACCATGTTTTGTATTGGAGTAAATGGACTTCAAGCACAGACTGTTAAAGATATTGACGGAAACGTTTACAAAACTGTTAAAATTGGTACACAGGTTTGGATGGCTGAAAATCTGAAAACTACGAAATATAATGATGGCACAGTAATACCCAATATGACAGATAATACTACTTGGGCAGCTTTAACCACAGGTGCTTATAGCGATTACAACAATACTCCTGCTAATTCAGCTACCTATGGGAGACTTTATAATTGGTATACATTAGATAATAATGCTCGTACAAAGATGACGAGCAATGGTGGTAAAAATGTTTGTCCCACTGGTTGGCATGCACCAAGTGATGCTGAATGGACAACGTTAACAGCCTATTTGGAAGGAGAACGTGTTGCAGGAGGCAAACTAAAAGAAACAGGCACAATTCATTGGAAAAGTCCCAACACTGGAGCGACCAATGAAAGTGGTTTTACAGCTCTTCCGAGTGGCGACCGTGACGGCAATGGATCGTACAACCTCATTGGAAGCTTCGGTTACTGGTGGAGTTCTATGGAGTACTATGCGGCAGTTGCATACTATCGGCTCATTTACTACGAGGACACCAAATTCCAAAGTTACAGCTTCAGTAAGCGAGGTGGCTTATCTGTTCGTTGTTTACGAGATTTTTGATTTATTTGTCAATTTGACTATTTGATTTATTGACCTAAAATAACCTTGGCTTCGGATTTATTAAAAATATCAAATTAAAATGAAAAGGTTATTTATTATTATCGCAATTATTCTTACTGCAAATGCAGTATCTGCTCAATTATGTGGCGTTCTTGGTTACATTCACGAAAGACCTGAATTTGAATTTTGGCATTGTCAATTCTTTGCACCTTTGTTAAATCCACAATTGTCTTCTCCACAATTAAAGTCCTTGCTAAAAGCAATATTTGATTATCCAGACAGCACATTTGAGTATGGTAAACTTACATATACTATTGATGCAAAGGAAAAAGTTTCATATAAAAGCCTTATGAGTTATTTAAATATGTATACATATTCGTTTGTTTATAAGAAAAAATTATACATGCTTTCATATGATAGTTGCATAACATATAATGATACTTGCACAGCATATTATGGTACTCTTTCTTCTAATCATCCAATTATAAGAGGATTGTATTTATTTCGTTTGGATGACAATGCTTGGGTTAAAGCATCTGATAAACCAGTACAAATTGATTATGAAACTCTGAAAAGTACTTGGATACCAAATAAACCTGAACATGACATTAGATCATCTTATACTTATTTTCCTTGGAGAGTGGCAGGTGACAGACCTGAAGATAAGGGTACTTTCGCTAAAGGCGTAAATGATGGCAGCGTTGATATATCAGCCAGTGGTATTGTTACAATTGTGCTTGTGAATCATAGGTATTATTCTGATAACGAAAGCAGGTATGGAAATAAAACATCTTTCGAAAATAGAACAGTTGTTCTTGTTCCAAATAATGATGGCTCTTATAATGTTCAGTAATTTTGGTTAAATGATATTGCTATAAGAGCCTATATATTAAGCGTTTAGATTTTCAAAAATATACCTCTTGGAAATTTATATGGAATGTCCTAATTAAAAAAGAAATCCGTACCAATTATTTTGATTGTCATTCAAGCATTGGTATGTAATCCTTCATCCAGCATTATTATTCACATTTCATGAAGATTCTTGCCAAGTTGTTTCTGTTCAGCTTCTCTGATACTATGCAAATCGTTAGGCTTGACATCCTACTGAAGACAAATGGATTGCAGTTATCATCCTTCAATCTTTTAATACAACCAAAAAAACATCTGTTTTTATCTGCTTTCGCCATGAACATCTCTGAAATTTCGAATCTTTCTTTTTCTTTCTTGCTCATATTTTTAATAATTGTGGCAAAAGTACAGTATATCCTGATAATGAGCATATAAAGATCAAAGTTTGAACATTGATTTAGTACTAAAATTCAAAATCCAATAGATCATCACTTAGTATTTTGGGATTACTCTTAGCACCAGATTTCTTTTTAGTATCAGCATACTTCCCACAATAAGATTGGATTGCTTTGGCATTAATTTCATCATTTAAATAATCCAAATCGATGAGAACCCATTTGCAAGTGTTTTGCGGACATTTAATATATTGATTTAAGCATAATGTCTTTTGAAAGTTGATCTCCTGTACATTGAGATTAATGACCCCTTCATCATAGTAAACATCAATAAGATTAACATCAGTCATACTGACACCTGCTCCAGTAGGATTATCAACGAGCAAGTAAATTCTTCCTGTACTTATGGTCTTGTCAGTAGCCATGATACATGGTGAGTTTATATAGAAATCACCCTTATAGTCAATAACATAGAGATTATTTAAACCAACAATAGTTTTATCATATTGAAAATAGTCTTGAAGTCTCATTTTTGGACAATCTATAATATTTAAATAATGTACACATAATCAGGCATATCCAAGGTATCGTCCCTCTTAGGGGGTGGGGGGAGTACCCCGCCTAAATGCCTGTGGGTGCTGCAGTTGTGTCTTCTCATGCACTTCAGATATTTTGCCAGATATTATTTCTGACAATTTTTCTGAATCTATTAATAAATACCAAAAAATTTATTTCTGGGAAAAAAATTCGAATTATGAGAAATTAGGTTCAACCGTAAATTTTCAGAAACTTGAAAAAATTATTGGAAAATTTTTTAATTCAAAGAGATTCTAAAATCCATACTGAGATCAGTTCTCGTCATAATTGAAGACAATAAAAAAATTCTGGAAATAAAAATAATTTCTGTAAAAAGTGGGTCTTGTAAAATTTCTTGAAAAGGTTTTGCAATTTGATACAAAACATTCATTAGGGACGATTTAAGATATTCTTTAACTGAAACTTAGCACATCTATATTACCCCAGTTGCTTGTAATCTTCACCTGTATGCTAATTTTGTATTTCGCCCCCTCATTAGCCATAATATCTGATGTCGCACTTGTTGGTGGCGGGACCTTTCCTCAGCCTGGTGAAATTTCCCTTGGCCATAACGGGGTTTTATTTCTCGATGAACTTCCGGAGTTCAAACGTACTGTCCTGGAAGTTATGAGGCAACCTCTTGAAGACAGAGTGATCACAATTTCAAGAGCAAAATCAACTGTTGACTACCCAGCCAGTTTCATGTTAGTTGCGAGCATGAATCCTTGTCCCTGCGGGTTTCATAATCATCCCGAAAAGGAATGCATGTGCTCGGCCGGTATGGTGCAGAAATATCTGAACAGAATTTCCGGACCACTTCTCGACCGTATTGACATTCATATTGAAGTCGTTCCTGTAAATTACGACAAACTTTCCGATTCAGGGAAAGTGGAACATTCTTCGGTTGTCCGCGACAGGGTTGTGAGAGCCAGAGCAATTCAGGCAAA
The DNA here is from genome assembly GCA_050014255.1 of Bacteroidales bacterium. Classification (GTDB taxonomy): domain Bacteria; phylum Bacteroidota; class Bacteroidia; order Bacteroidales; family VadinHA17; genus LD21. The sequence goes on from JBEKDR010000122.1 coordinate 4,453, forward strand.
AAGATTTGAGATGGTAAAAGGCGTTTACTCAAATGCGCAGATGTCTTCCTCTATGCAGCGAAGATATTGCCAGCTCGATGAGTCAGGCGGAAGGTTGCTTAAAACAGCAATGGATATCAGGGGCCTTTCGGCCCGGGCTTATGACAGAATCCTTAAAGTTGCCAGAACTATTGCAGATCTGGGTGATTCGGAGAACATTACTGCTGAGCATATCTCCGAAGCTATTAATTACCGCAATCTCGACAGAGAGGGGTGGGCCGGATGAGCTCGGCTTCGCTCTCTTTATCTGACGAGTCAGGCTGAGCGAAGCCGAAGCATGACTCTATAATTGTCTGGGAAAGTTTTTTGTACTTTTTTCATCCAACAGTAATGCAACAGCCTGCAGAAATTCTTTTGGAACAAGTGGTTTCTCAAAAACCATATCTGCTCCGAGTAGTTTCGCACCAGGAAGATACCCGGACGGACTTATTCTTCCACCCCCTGAAATCGCAATTATTTTTAGTTCAGGATACTTTCTTCTTAGCTCAAGTATTGTTTCCAGTCCCTCTTTTTCGGGCATGATAATATCAGTGATCAGCAGATCAGGCACGTTTTTTTTAAACAGTTCCATTCCCTCTTTCCCATTCAAAGCTATATCTACTTCATATCCTGCCTTTTCAAGCATTTTTTTTATCATAAGAAGTATTGAAGGTTCGTCGTCGAAGACATAGATTTTAGCCATGAGTTAAAGTGATTTATTATTGTTTTTATCAAGGACCCTTCTGATTATTTTACTGAAATCATCCAATATCATTGGTTTTAAAATAACTTCTGATATTCCGCTTTGAGATATCACTTCCTCCGATAAATTATCTGCAAAACCGGTAATAATTATTACTTTCAGTTTGGGACGTATCTTCTTAAGCATGACAGCGAGCTCCGTACCTGACATATTTGGCATGCTCTGATCAGTGACCAGCAGAGAATATTTATTAGGACCTTTCTTAAATTCTTCAAGCGCTGATATGCTATTGGTTGTTATGGTAACCTTGTATCCCAGTTTTTCGAGCATTTTTTTGCCCATAAAAGTTATTTCAGGTTCATCATCAACAAAAAGTATGTGTTCATCCCCTTTTAATGGTTTTTTGTCTGATTTATCAGCTTCCATAAGATCAGTGCCGTATTTTGGCAGATAAATCACAAAAGTCGTTCCTTTGTCAGGAGTACTGTCAACTACTATTGCACCTCCGTAATTATTAATTATACCATGTACCACGGAAAGGCCCAAACCTGATCCTGAACCAACCTCCTTCCGGGTAAAGAATGGCTCAAAAATACGTTCTTTGGTTTTTATATCCATCCCGTGCCCGGTATCTGAAATTGTCAGACGAATGTATTCTCCCTTTTTCAGATTGGGTATCTTTTCAGCAGATTTCTGATCAATTTTTACCGCGTCAAGTCTGACTTCAAGAATTCCCCCGGTCTTCAACATAGCATGGTTGGCATTGGTGCACAGATTCATCACTATCTGATGTATATGAGTAGGATCGGCTAAAACAGTGCCTATCTTTTGATCGAAGTGCTGTTTGATCTCGACACTTGGCGGGAAAGAGGATTTTATCAGATTAAGCGCTTCTGCGACAATTGGCTGTAACTGAATTGGTTTATTTTCAAAATCCACTTCCCTGCTAAAGGTAAGTACTTGTTGAACAAGATCTTTTCCACGGTGAGCTGCATTATTGATCTGTTCTATATCAAATCTCAGGTTACTCTCCGCAGGCAGTTCTTCAAGAGCCATGTCTGTATAGCCCAGAATTGGAGTGAGAATATTATTAAAATCGTGGGCGATGCCACCTGCCAGTGTTCCAATAGTTTCCATTTTTTGTAGCTGGAACAATTGCTTTTCCAGTTCAGCTCTTTCTCTTTCAAATTTTTGCCGTATTTCAATCTCCTTCTTAAGGTCCTGATTTGCATCAGAGAGTTGCTGGGTCCGCTCATCAACTCTTTTTTCAAGAGCGTTGTTAGCGGTTTTCACATTTTCTTTCTCTTGTTCCAGCAGTATCCTCATAAAAAATTCTTTACGCGTTGACAACTCAAGAAAATAACTGATAAACATTCCTATTATGTTGGCACTGATAAAGAAATAGTTATTATTTACCAGGATAGTAAAAGGAGTGTGCGACAACCAGATAGCGGAAATTTCATATGAAATTACTATTGACCATCCTGCTATTAAAGCATAGATGAATCTGGCCCTGATAAACGTATAACCAAAGATGAAGATCAGGATCAATCCGGCATAATATGAATAATTCTGGACTTTTGCTGCATAAATTATCATGATTATGATCCCGAAACCTGTAATGAACATGATACAGGATATTACGAACTGCATGTATTTCTTAAAAACTTTGGAATAAGAGAATATGAATACAAAAACTAACACCGGAAATACAATTCCGAATCTTATAAACCAGAAAACTCCCTTCAGGTCAGGAACCGCTACTGTATCAAGAAAAGCAAATGCCCCGTAAAAGATCATGGAAAGTACAAGGGAGAACCTGAACGGATTCAGAGACTTAATGAAATAGTCATCCTGATATTCTTTTTCGTATTGGGTTAATTCACCCTTAAAAGTAAGAGTCAGATAATTAACCGAAAATGATTCCTGGCTGGTAGATGGAAGTCCGAGGAGGCTTGTTCCCACACTTTGAAAAATATTCATCGGGAAGAGTTTTATGTTATCTCAAATGTTCGAAATCAAGAATTTATGGAGTTTTTCTGATTTTAAGAAACAGATTAATGCCAAGTGGCTCTTTTTCAACGCTTACCAACTCTTTATCAACATTGGCGTCTGAAGCAATCCGGAAAAGGTCCGATTCAGTCCTGAGATTCAGATACCAGTCAGATAATACCTCCATGAGCCTTTTTGTAGGATTCTTTGTACTGAAATTGCTTATCACCATTTCACCTTCTTCATCGAGGCAATTAATGTATTTTCTTATGAGAAAGGTAAAATGTTTATCTTTAAAATAGTCAAACAGACCCGCGCTCCATATCAGGTCATACAGCTTGTATGAATTGAATCGAAGCGCATTTATCTTGTTGTATGAAATCTGGCCGTTGAACTTCTTGTTTTTATTCATCGAGAAGTCAATTGCAGACTGATCAAAATCAATCAAATCAATATTAATATTATTACCTCCTGAAAAGTCTGACAGAAATTCGTAAACATCTGAAGCCGGGCCGGAACCAAGAATCAGAACTTTAGCGCTCGCTTTTCTTAAGACAAGTTTTTTACAATATTCAATAAAAAAATCCTTCCGGTTCCTGACAGCACTTGCGCCAGGTTGATTCTGAAAAAAGAGATCCCATTTTTTGTACTGGAAATTCGGATTTATATCAAACCTGTAAATTTTATCAATGAGGGTAAAATCTCCGGGATAACCATAAGGCTTTATAAATCCATGACCTATAAGTGTATGCTCATTAAGGATGGTCTTAATTTTTCCCCTGAAATTGTCAACCTCAGAAGGTTCGAGGTTATTGACAATTGAAGTGAATTTTTCATAATCCTGCAGCTCGGGGCCTCCGTTTTTTATTAAATATTCTAAAAACGCAGATACTTTTTCTTCAGGATCGTTCTTTAAAACAACAGGATCGCTACTCATGAAGGTTAAATAAAATAATTTCTTTTTATGTTAAATATTTCACTTTTTATATAATCTTAAAAATAAAATTTGATTTTCATTATTACTGACACGATTTATCAACAGTAATGAAAATCTGTTAACATCTTTGTAAACAGTGCACAAGTCTTTTTCCCCAACTTATAGACTGTCAATTTCTGCCGACAAATGATTTCAGCATATTTAAGTAGTTATACTGCCTGATCTGAAAAATGTTACACAATCAGTCAGTTTTTTCCCCATCGAAGAACAATAGTATCAATAAATTATGGATTTTGCAATAATTTGCATTTCGTCGGCAACACATTGTCTGATACCAGGGATACAAAATTTTAAGTGTTATTGCAAAAGCAATGCTGCTGCACCAATAAGACCAGCATCGAAACCTGCTTTGGATTAAACAAATAAGTTTATTAAATCGAGGATCAAATATTGCTATGAATTAGGCCTTTCGGCTTAGACGATCAGGTTTCAACCCCCTTTCCGATGATTTCTATTTGTGAAACAATCAAATTGTACTATTTTTAAAACTTATTAACGACAATATTTTCATTGCATGGATCTTACCCGGAGAATACGTGATAAAATGATGAAAGAACGTCTCATGTTTGTGTACAGAGGCGTTGTAACTAATGAAAATTCCGTACCACTCCTGATGCTTCTTGAAAAGGAGATGGAAAATTCGGAATTTGGTTTTGTCGGGAGGAAAAGACTTTTTATGTTTGTTCTTGAGAGTCTTCAGAATGTTTCCAGGCACAGTGATAAGAACCGGTACGCAGATATGTCATTGGTTATTTACTCAAAAACGGACAATGGCTATACTGTAACTACTGGAAATGTCCTTCCATCTGCTAATATTAATAATCTTAAAAGCAAGCTGGATGAGATCAATAATCTTCAGGCAGACGAGATTAGAAATGTCTACAGGCAGATGCTTAGCAACTCTGAATTCAGTGACAAGGGAGGCGCAGGACTTGGTCTGATAGAAATGGCAAAAAAAACCGGCAATAAGCTCGATTACGATTTTGTTCCGCTGGATGAGGAGTTTTCTTATTTTATTTTAAGCAAAACAGTCAATTCAGTAGGAGTCGGAATACATTTCGGGGAAAATGAGAAGCCTTTTCACGGTAAAGCTGTTTCCCAGCTTGAAAGGCTTATGGCTGAAAACGATGTTTACCTTATCTGGTCAGGGCATATATCGACAGATGTGGAAAAAGAAGTTATCACTTTCACAGAAACAAAACTTGCTGAAGAAGATATTGAATTGAATCTCAGGAGAAGAATCTTCAGTGTGCTTGTTGAGATACTTGAGAATGTCGCTAAATACAGTCCGGGAAGAGAACCTGAGGAAAAGTTCGGGATGCCGGTAGCCTTGATCAGACTTGAGGATGATGTTTATACGCTGACAACAGGTAACCTTATTCTTAATGAAAATGTGGAGGATCTTAAGGGGAAGCTTGATATCATAAATAAGTTTGATAAAGTAGGACTAAAAGAGCTCTTCAGAAAATCTCTTTCCGGGCAGACAATAAGTTCAAACAGCACCGGCAATATGGGTCTGATTGATATGGCAAGAAAATCAGGAAGTAAATTGGTATACCAGTTTGAACAGATAAACGAACTCTATTCATATTATGTTCTGACTGTAAAGGTAGAAGGTTGAAGCGTTTAAGACAATCTTTTAAATGCCAGAGTTTTACCATCCCAATCAGCATAGCTGCCGTTTTTAATCCAGTCTCCGAGAAACAAAATTTCTGTTTCAGATTGCAATTTGACTGTCATTGCCAGATGGCGATGGCCAAAAATGAAATAATCAATTTTATCATTTTCAAGAACCGACCTGGCATACTTTATCAGATCCTCATTTTCCTCGCCAAGATACTCTTTTGTTATTCCTTTTCCCAGCCGTGAATTCAGAGACCACATGTGCCCGATGCCAATGCCAATTGAAGGATGAAGGAATGAGTACATTGCCTGTAACGGTTTATTCCTGAATATGGAAAGAAGTATTTTATAACCTTTGCTTTTTGTACCTAATCCTTCACCATGAGCAAGATGAAACTTTTTTCCGTCAAACAGAGCAGTAATCGGGGCCTTATGAATAGTCATGCCACATTCACCTGAAAGATAATCCCCTACCCACATATCGTGGTTTCCTGTGAAAAAATGAACAGGAATTCCGGAATCCGTTATTTCAGAAACAGTACCCAGAAACCTGGTAAATCCTCTTGGAACCACAAGCTTATATTCCCACCAGAAATCGAAGACATCTCCAAGAAGGTATATCTCTTTTGCATCAGGAGCAACCGAATTTAACCAGCTGACCACCTTTTTTTCCCTTTCTAAAGGAGGTGATCCTGTCGCAAGTCCGAGGTGAAAATCAGAAGCAAAATATATTTTTCCTGTTTCTGTCAAAGTGCAGATCTATTTGTTAAATAACTGATCTAGTTTCAGTTGTAGTGCTCTTCCATGGATGTTTGATGCAATAATTATACCTTCTTTGTCAAACAGGTAATTAGTAGGAACAGTTTTCACATTGAAAAGCACCGCATTTTTAGGGTCTCTGGGATCATCTTCCCTTGTGCATATCCATGGCAACTCATCAAATCTTACAGCAGCTTTCCAGTCTGCTTCATTTTCATCGAGATTAATCTGATAAATCTCGAATCCTTTTTTATGATAAAGTTTATAAAATTCTTTGAGTTGAAGATTCTCTTGGATACAATCTTTCGATTGAACCGACCAGAATGTCAGGAGCACATATTTGCCTTTAAGTGAGGAGAGTGCTACTCTTTTTCCTGCGATATTTTTTAAATCAGGATCCAGTACCGTCTTTGGCATGTTTTTGCTTATCTGCTCAATCTGGGTAACATACATATGATTCAATTCCTTTTCAAAATCTCTTGCCAGTGCCTGAACCTGCTTTGAATTAGGGTAATGACGTGTAAGTGAATCTGTTACTATTTTCAGATACTGAAGATCGTGCTGGTCATAAAGGACATATGTATCAGGATTTATCCTTTGATACAGAGCTTTAATTGAAGCCAGTGAGTTTATGTTATTAAGTATGAATTCAATATTCTTTTTGCGTTGTGCTTTAATTAATTCATTATATTCTGTTTCGAGTATTGGTCCCTTGACGTCAAATCCTGTTTCTTGTGAAGCCTTGGTGTACAAGATACTCAGGGAATCTAGTTTTCTTTTTGTATCGGTAAGAGTGAAATCTAGAATCCGCAGTTTCTCAGATCCTTCTGATCCTTTGACTGAAAAGTTTTCGAACAGGTTTTTGCCATTAAACAGCAGATCTATTTTTTCTCCGGGTTCAGCTAATAGTGTAATAAAATTTGTTGATGTCAAACCTAACTGGTAAAAATCAGCTGAGGTTGCCTTTACCTTAAACCGGAATGAACCTTTCCTGCTGATTTTTGCAGAATCGATCAGTACAGGTGTGTTTACATCCAGTTTGCTGAGATAAATATATTTTTCTTTTGAATCTTTAATAATGCCATTAACAGAGAATTTTTTCCTGTAATTGCATCCCGAAAAAATAAGAATCAGAGACAGCAGAAATAGTA